>NZ_RZSV01000250.1:0-7270 GCF_004023205.1 Mesorhizobium sp. M1A.F.Ca.IN.020.03.2.1
CTTTCCGAGGGCTGATCCCGATGAGCATGACCGAAACGGCAGAGATGGAAGACGGCGAGACCCTGTCGCTGCACCAGCGGATCCTGTCCGACATCCGGGAAAAAATTCTGTCGGGTGCATGGGCGCCCGGCCACCGCATCCCGTTCGAGCACGAGCTGACGGCTCAGTATGATTGTTCGCGCATGACTGTGAACAAGGCGCTGTCGCAGCTCGCCAAGGCGGGGTTGATCGAGCGCCGCCGCCGCTCGGGCAGCTTCGTGCGCCAGCCGCAGTCGCAGGCGGCGGTGCTGGAACTGCACGACATCAGGATCGAGGTCGAGGCGCTTGGCCTGCCCTATCGTTATGAACGGCTGGAGCGCATGAAACGACGCGGCAATGCCGAGGATCGGTCGCTGCTTGGGCTATCTGCCACGGGTCCAGTGCTTTGGCTGGAGGGGCTGCATTTTGCCGGCGAACGGCCATTCGCGCTCGAGCAGCGCCTGATCAATCTTTCGGCGGTGGGCGAGGCCAGCGAGGAAGAATTTCTCGACATCGCGCCCGGCCCCTGGCTGATCGGCCGCGTGCCGTGGAGCGAGGCCGAGCACCGTATCCGCGCCATGGCGGCTGACGAAACTATCGCCGACACGCTCGACATCGATCCCGGTGCGCCCTGCCTGGTGGTCGAGCGCCGCACCTGGAGCGCCGAGCATCCGGTCACGCATGTGCGCTTCATCTATCCGGCGGAAAGCCACACGCTTGTGGCGCGGTTCACGCCTTCGCAGGGATGAGCAATCTTCCCCTCGCGGGCCCACGAGGGGAAGATTGGCGGATCCAGCGCCTTACAGCGCCGCCGTGATAATGATCTCGACCAGATATTCCGGGGTGGCGAGCTTGGCTTCGCCGGTGGCGCGGGCGGGCGTGTGGCCTTGCGGCACCCACTTGTCCCACTCCGAATTCATCTCGGCGAAGGTGCCCATGTCGGCCAGCCAGATGATCGCCTGCACGATCTTGGTCTTGTCGGTGCCAGCCTTGGCCAGCAATTCGTCGATGGTCTTCAGGATGTCGCGAGTCTGCGAGGCGACGTTGCCGCCGGGCTCACCGACTTGGCCGGCCAGATAGACAGTGTTGCCGTGAATGACGATCTGGCTCATGCGCGGGCCGACATCGATACGACGAATGCTCATGGGAGGTTCCTTCTTTCTAGGGTCGCGCCTGTTTAGAGTTCGTGCCGGCTCCGGGCAAGGCCGACCGGCGCGAAACCGATTGAGCCAATTTATCGGCTCCGGACCGCTTCCGTGTACACGGCGAGTTGACCGATCTGGACACAATTCTGCCGAACCGGCATGTTGACTAATGTAATAACATCACATATCGACGAGTGCTCTCGAATTCGTGTCCGATCCGGAACGCCTGATGAAAAATGCCTGCCTGACCTTCCGCGACCTGACGCTCGGTTACAACAGCCATCCGGCCATTCATCACCTCAACGGCACGATCCGAAAAGGCTCGCTGACTGCCGTTGTCGGCGCCAACGGCTCGGGCAAGTCGACGCTGATGAAGGGCATTGTCGGCGTGCTGAAGCCGATGGAGGGCACGGTTGTCCGCGCGCCCGGCGTGCGCACCGCTTATCTGCCGCAGCAGTCGGAGCTCGACCGCAGCTTCCCGGCGCGGGTGGTCGACCTTGTCTCGCTTGGCCTGTGGCCGAAGCGCGGCATGCTCGGCCGCTACACCAAAGAGGATCGCGAGTCGGTCAGCAAGGCGCTGATGGCGGTCGGGCTCGGCGGCTTCGAGAAGCGGCCGATCGACACGCTCTCCGGGGGTCAGCTGCAGCGCACGTTGTTTGCCCGCGTGCTGTTGCAGGATGCCGACCTCATCCTGCTCGACGAGCCGTTCAATGCCGTCGACGCCAAGACCGTCGGCGACCTCATCCAGCTGATAAAGCGCTGGCATGGCGAGGAGCGCACGATCATGGTGGTCGTCCACGACCTCGATCTCGTGCGGCGGAATTTTCCCGAGACGCTGCTGCTCGCCCGCCAGCCTGTCGCCTGGGGCGACACAAAACAGACGCTCAGGCCTGAAAACCTGCTCAAGGCGCGGCGTTTTCACGAGGCCTGGGAAGAGAACGCGCCCTGGTGCGAGCCCGATGACCATGGCCATGACCACGAACATCATGACCACGCGCACGCGCATGATCATCATCACGGCCATGGCTCCGGACCGAGGGCGGCGTGATGGAGTTTCTCTACGGCCTGTTCATCCAGCCCTTCGCCGATTTCGCCTTCATGCAACGGGCGCTGTTCGGCTCGCTGATGCTGTCGCTCGGCGCCTGCCCGGTCGGCGTCTTCCTGATGCTCAGGCGCATGAGCCTGTCGGGCGACGCAATGGCGCACGCCATCCTGCCCGGCGCCGCCGCGGGCTTCCTGTTCTATGGCCTCGAGATCCTGCCGATGACCGTCGGCGGGCTGATCGCCGGCATCATCGTCGCGCTCGGCGCAGGGGCGGTTTCGCGCTTCACCATCCAGCGCGAGGACGCCTCGATGGCGGCCTTCTATCTGATCTCGCTCGCCATCGGCGTGCTTATGGTGTCGATCCGCGGCTCGAGCGTCGACCTGATGCATGTGCTGTTCGGCACCGTGCTGGCGCTCAACAATGAGGCGCTGATCCTGATCTGCGGCATCGTGGTTGTGACGCTCGCCTGCCTCGCCATCTTCTGGCGGGCGCTGGTCGCCGAATGCCTCGATCCGCTGTTCCTGCGCTCGGTGAGCCGCATGGGCAGCCCGGTCCATTTCATCTTTCTTGGGCTGGTCGTGCTCAACCTCGTCGGCGGTTTCCAGGCGCTGGGCACGCTGCTCTCGGTCGGGCTGATGATGCTGCCGGCCGCCGCCGCCCGCTTCTGGACGGTTCGCGTCGAGCCGATGTGCGCGCTGGCGGTGCTGATCGGCTTTGCCTCCTGCATAGCCGGACTGCTTTTGTCCTATCACGCCTCACTGCCGTCCGGCCCGGCTATCATCCTTTCGGCCGGCGTCGTTTATTTCTGCTCGATCCTGTTCGGCACGCGCGGCGCGCTGCGCGCCCGTATCGTGCATCACCGCCACCGCACAGCTTAATCCCCAAGCAAGGAGACTCTTCCCAATGTTGAAATCCTTCCGCGCCGCCCTGGCGCTGAGCGTTATAACATTAAGCGCTTTCGCCACATCGTCCGCTTTTGCGGCGCCGCTCAAGGTGGTGGCGAGCTTCACGGTGATCGCTGACTTTGCGAAAAATGTCGGCGGCGACCGCGTCAACATCACCACCATCGTCGGCCCGGACGGCGACGCGCATGTCTACGAGCCGACCCCGGCCGATGCGGTGGCGATGGCTGGCGCCGATGTCGTGCTGGTCAACGGCCTGCATTTCGAAGGCTTTTTGCAGCGCCTGGTCGACACCAGCGCCACCAAGGCGACGATCGTGACGCTGACCAAGGGCGTGACGCCGATCGCCTTCAAGCCGGAATTCGCCGATGCCGACGCGGCCGAAGGCGCCGGCACCGGCGGCGGCAAGACGGTCAACGACCCGCACGCCTTCCAGTCGATTGCCAATGCCAAGATCTACGTGAAGAATATCGCCGATGCATTCTGCGCCGCCGATAGCGCGGGCTGCGACACCTACAAGGCCAATGCCGCCGCTTACACGCAGAAGCTCGACGCGTTGGAGGGCGAAGTGACCGCGGCGATCCAGGCGATCCCCGAGGCCAAGCGCGTCGTCATCACCTCGCACGACGCCTTCGGCTATTTCGAGCATGCATACGGCCTGACCTTCCTTGCTCCGCAAGGCATCTCGACCGATTCCGAGCCTTCGGCCGCCGACGTGGCCAAGCTGGTCAACCAGGTCAAGCAGGACAAGGCGGCGGCGATCTTCATCGAGAACATCACCAACCCCAGGCTCATCGAGCAGATCGCCAGCGAGACCGGCATCAAGGTCGGCGGCACGCTCTATTCCGATGCGCTGTCGCCGCCCGACGGCCCGGCCTCGACCTATATCGACATGATGCACAACAACATCGAGCAGTTCAAAGGCGCGCTGCTCGGAAGCTAAGCGGCATCATCCAACCGGGCTAAAATCGGCCCGGTTGGATTTTCCGCCCCGCACTCTCTATTTGGCAGAGAGATCCGGTGCTACGGATTGCCGCCAATGCCGCGCGGTGGCATGACTGCGGCCAAGGATTGCGAGGACGACGCTATGGAATACCGCCAGATCAGCGAAGACTATTCGGTCTCGGGGCAGATCCAGCCCGAGGACATCGTTGCCATCAAGGACGCCGGCTTCAAGAGCGTCATCTGCAACCGGCCGGACGACGAGCAGCCCGGCCAGCCCTCTGCCGACAGCGTCAAGGCGGCCGCGGAAGCTGCGGGGCTCGCCTTCCGCTACATCCCGGTGATCAGCGGCCAGCTCACCATGGACAATGTCGAGGATCAGGCCGAGGCGCTCGACGAGCTCGAAGGCCCAGTCTTCGCCTATTGCCGCTCCGGCGCGCGCTGCACCAACCTCTATGGGCTGATCCAGCAGCAGCGGGGGTGAAAGCTTGCGCATTGGCGAGAGCCAATTCCGCAGGTTCGCGTTCCGTCGCCGTCGCATCCAACAAAGATCTCCGCAAACTAAATCGGCAGCGCGCCGGTCTCCTTGAGCGTTTCCAGCACGATCGCTGTCTTGACGTGCCGCACCGATTCATGCGGCAGCAGCACGCCGTTGACGAACTCGGAAAGCGATTTGAGATCGGGCGTCACCACCTTCAGGATGTAATCCATCTCGCCGGTCAGCGCGTGCGCTTCCTGCACCTCGGGTAGCCGCGCCACCAGTTCGCCGAAGCGGCGGGCATTGTCGCGGTTGTGGGTGGCCAAGGTCACCGAAATCACATTGACCAGCGAAAAGCCGAGACGGTCGCGGTCGAGCACGGCGCGATAGCCCCTGATATAGCCATCTTCCTCCAGCCGCTGGCGGCGGCGCGAGCATTGCGAGGCCGACAGGTTCACACGCTCCGAAAGGTCGTTGTTGGTGAGCCGCGCATCGCCCTGCAGGAGCGCCAGTATCTTGCGGTCAAATTGATCAAGGCGCGCATCATCCATGATTTTCTCCCCAATCATGCACAATCTGCGCACATGATGGGCATTCCAGGCGGTTGAATGCAAGCACCATGCAGCCGTCCAGCGTTATTATGGTGAAAATCGGCCAAGCACGGCCGCAACAGCTTTCGGAGGACTGCCATGGGCCCTTTCCCGCATGACGCCCCGCCCGCCAAGATCAGCAAGGCGAATCCCGCCGGCACCGACGGCTTCGAATTCGTCGAGTTCGCGCATTCAGAGCCGGCAAAACTCGCCGAGCTCTTTGCCCGCATGGGCTATGTCGCGGTGGCGAAGCACCGCACCAAGGACATTACCGTCTGGCGCCAGGGCGACATCAACTATGTCGTCAATGCCGAGCCAGGCTCGCATGCGATGAAATTCGTCGAAAAGCACGGCCCCTGCGCCGCCTCGATGGCGTGGCGCGTGGTCGATGCCAAGCATGCCTTCGACCATGCCGTGTCGAAGGGTGCTGTGCCCTATGAGGGCACCGACAAGGCGCTCGACGCGCCGGCGATCGTCGGCATCGGCGGATCGCTCCTCTATTTCGTCGAAATCTATGGCGAGAAGGGCTCGGCTTACGATGCCGAGTTCGAGTGGCTGGGCGAGCGCAATCCAAAACCCGACGGCGTCGGCTTCTACTATCTCGACCACCTGACCCACAATGTCTATCGCGGCAACATGGACAAGTGGTGGGATTTCTACCGTGACCTGTTCGGCTTCAAGCAGATCCATTTCTTCGACATCGACGGCAGGATCACCGGACTGGTCAGCCGGGCGATCACCTCGCCCTGCGGCAAGATTCGCATTCCGCTCAACGAGTCCAAGGACGAAACCAGCCAGATCGCCGAGTATTTGAAGAAGTACAATGGCGAGGGCATCCAGCACATTGCCGTCGGTACGGACGCGATCTACGATGCCACCGACAAGCTCGCCGCCAACGGGCTGAAGTTCATGCCCGGCCCGCCCGACACCTATTACGAGATGTCGCATGAGCGCGTGCACGGCCATGACGAGCCGATCGAGCGCATGAAGAAGCACGGCATCCTGATCGACGGCGAAGGCGTCGTCGACGGCGGTATGACCAAGATCTTGCTGCAGATCTTCTCGAAGACGGTGATCGGGCCGATCTTCTTCGAATTTATCCAAAGGAAGGGCGACGAAGGTTTTGGCGAAGGGAATTTCCGCGCGCTGTTCGAATCGATCGAGCAGGACCAGATCAAGCGTGGCGTGATCAAGCTGGATGGCAGGGCGGCGTAGTCAGCCGAAAGACCAAGCCGCCGGCTACTCTAAAGGCCGGCGGCCTTCCTCAGAATTTCGTTGATTCGGCTCTGCCAGCCGGGCCCGCTGGCACGGAAACGAGCAACCACATCGCTGTCGAGGCGCAGCGTTACCTGCTTCTTCGGATTGTCGAGTGCCGGCCGACCACGTGAGCGGCGAATGCTTTCGGCAAGGTCCGGAAACACGTCGGCGAAGGGACGAGCATTCCGAAAATCCTCCTCGGTCCATTCGGGATTGTCCGAAACCGCATCCCAATCTTCCTCGGTGAATCCCTTGCCTGACTTGAATCCGTTGTCCAGCTTTGTAGTGTTCAGCTTAGCTTTCGCCATCGAACAATCTCCTTTCCGTCTGGTTGGCCGCCCGCATTGAAATAACCGAGATGCCTTCGGAGCCAAGCCGGGAAAAGACCACTGCAACAACGCCGCCGCCGACTACCCGACCAATCGCCATGAAACGGCCGGATTTGGCCGCCCGGATCGCCGAGGCAAGGAAAAACTCCTCGTCTAGCGCCGCGAAATCCAAGCCGTGTTTGTCAATGTTGGCCAACCGTTTAGGTTCATCCCAGACGATCTGCATCTGAATTTATGTACCTACATGAATTAAGTCAATAATTTTCGTAACTACAATAATTCCCGAAGCGTTCTCACTTGTTCACAACCCAAGCCGCTCGACCTCGTCCTTCCTGAGCTTAATGTCGTAATCGAGCAAGAACTCATCCAATTGCGGCGGCGCAACCGAGGTGCCCGACAGCATCGCGTGCACTTGGCCGCGATGGTGGATGTCGTGCAGGAAGACATGGGCGAGGATGTCGCCGATCTTTTCGGGGATCATGCCGTCCTCGCGTCGATCGGTGAGGACGCGGCGGTCGAGATCAAGCTCGGACAGGCTGTCGCAGAAAGCGACAAGTCTTCGGT
>NZ_RZSV01000251.1:0-7256 GCF_004023205.1 Mesorhizobium sp. M1A.F.Ca.IN.020.03.2.1
CGGCTATGGCGATTCGGTCACCGCCGGCGGCCAGCCGATCGGCAATCCCGCCGGTAACAAGGGCATCACGCTGAATTTCGCCTGGATCCAGCTCGGCGGCCTGCGCGTCGGCAAGGACGAATCGGCCTTCAACACGTTCATCGGATACGCCGGCAACGTCATCAACGATACGCTGGTTCCCTATGGCGGCTTCGACACCAACGTCGTCCAGTACTACTTTGACGCCGGCAACGGCTTCTCGGCTGTGGTCTCGCTGGAAGAAGGGGCCGGTTCCGCTGGCGGCCCGGTTGTTGATGGGGCTGGCAATTACCTCTACAATGCCGGTTCGGGCAATGACACCATCGACAGCTATGTTCCGCATGTTGTCGGCGGCGTGAAGTATACCCAGGGCTGGGGCGCCATCACGGGCGTCGTCGCCTATGACAGCGCCTGGGATGAATGGGCAGGCAAGGTCCGCTTGGATGTGAACGCGACCAACGAGCTGTCGCTTTTCCTCATGGCCGGCTACGGGTCGGACGACCACATCGACCGAAACTTCTACAAGCAGTGGGGCGGAAACTGGGCAGTCTGGGGCGGCGGCACCTACAAGTTCAACGAGAAGACCTCGTTCAACCTCCAGGCCTCTGCTGATGACGCCAAGAACTACGGCGTCGCAGCCAACGTCGCCTACGACATTGTGCCTGGCTTCACGGTTACGGCCGAGGTCGATTACTTGCACGATGGCAAATTCGGCGAACTGGACGACCGAAACTGGACCAACGCCAATAAGAAGAACAGCGTCGGCGGTATGCTCCGCTTCCAGCGTTCGTTCTAATCAGCAGCGTCCAACTGAAATCGAAACCCGGCGGGCAACTGCCGGGTTTTTTCTTTTCTGCGGGCAGTTCCTCAAAGCACCATTGCGCAGTGCTGCACTCGATAAGATGGCAGAAATCCGCCGTTCACGCCCCGGCTCCTGGTCTCCGCCGTGCCGCTTCCCTCCTTGCTTCGCCAGAGAACGACGAAACAATGAACGTTCTGCCAATCGCCACACGAGCGATTTTGCGGTGTACCTTCCGGCCAGAATTTTTCTAGTAGGAAACTAAATTACAGGTCAACCTCAGCCAAGTTGCCCAAGGCTTCGATCAGCGGTTGGATCTCGCCTTCATAGTTCCTCCAACGCTTGACGGACGACTTGTAAATCGGCTGGCGAACCTGCCAACGGCTGAAAGTGTTTACCGAGCCGTCCCTGTCAAAAAAGCGCAAGCAGGCGTCGTCCCAAGGCAACCCGAGATAATCTATCAAGCGGCGCGACTGCTCCTCTTGATTTTCAATCAATATCTCATACCGGTTTTCGAAGATGCGGCCCGGAAGAACGTTGTTCCAGTGCCGCATTAGGCGGTCATATTCTCTGTAGTATAGCCCTAGTGTCTCAAGATCTGCGCTGTAGTTATGCGCTTCATTGAACTGCAGCACGAAGCAGGAGATGCAATTGTCGATGGCATCGCGGCGGCAATGAATGATGCGCGCGTTGGGAAACAGGATGCCGATTAGTCCGATCAACTCGAAATTGTGGGGCATCTTGTCGACGATTCGAAGCGCATCAGGCGCTCGCTCACGTAGATAGGCAAGATGCTCGGATGCCAGCGTCTTGGTCAATTCGGGAGTAATCGTCGCGACCGATTTAGCGACGTTTGCGTCAGGGCCGTCTCTGAGGCCTAGCCCGTTGGCAATTCGTCTGAGCTTGCTGAGTTCGCCGGCGCCATGAACATCAGGATGGCTGGCGCAAATCTGCTCTGTCAGCGTCGTGCCCGAGCGAGGCATGCCGACGATGAACACAGGCACCTCCGAGGGATTGCCATAAGCGGCCATTGAAGCCACCAGTCCGGGTGTGAAGGTCTCGATCACGGCATCGACCCAGCGACGATAGCATCCCAGGTCGAATTTTAGGCCCCTGGCCTGATTCCCTTGCTTGAAGTGGTCCATCGCCTCCTGATAGCGATGGAGATCGTTGAGCACCTTTCCGGCGGCGTGGTGCAGCGCTGCCATTCCCTCCGGCCCATGGCCCGAATCTCGAATCTCCGTGAGGATTGCCGCGAGTTCCGTCGGCTCTTCCGTGAATTTGCGCGTTTGCATAAGCGCGTGATAGGCTCCCGGTACCGCGATGCGCCGTTTTATCGCCTCTTTCAGATGAACTGCCGCTTCCTCCATACGGCCAAGGCTCGCGAGTGCACCCGGCAACCCCAACCGGGCCCCAGGATGATTTCGGTCGAACTCGAGCGCCCTCTCAAAGAGCGGCAGCGCCATCTCTCCCTTGTCGAACGCCTTGTAAGCTTCGCCCAGGGCGCAAAGCGCTTCCACCAGATCCGGTTTCAAGGCCAAGGCCTGCTGAAAGTGCCTGATTGCCGGCGTAAACTCGCTGAGCTTCAGGTAGGTCTCGCCGAGACTAAGGTGGTAGTAAGGATTTCGTGGCTCCTCTCCGACCGCCCGGGCGAAGTACCGCAAAGCCTTCTCGTTGTCGAATCCGATGCCGAGGGTTCCCAGGATGTAAAAAGCCAGCGGATGGTTTGGGGTACGCGCCAGGACACGAAAGCAGAGTTCCTCCGCCTCAGGCAATTGCTCAGCTTTCTGAAACTCGAGCGCCTGCCTCAACAGCATGTCGTCGGCTTGCACGCGAGACGGACCGGACTTCAGCTGTGCCTTGGGTGCTACGGTTTTCGGCGGTGCCGCCTTAGCCGAGGGTTGAGTTTTCAGGTGCTTTGCCCAGGAAGGCGGCAATCGGTTGCTCATCCTGCGTCGCTAGCAAAAGCGGGCGGGAGAATCTAGTCCGGCTATGGTGCGTCTTCGTTGTTTGTCGCGCAGCTTGCACCCACCCCTCGCTCAAGCTAGCAAGAAGCCTCCTCTCAACCGAGCCTTTGCCATGCGCCAGCGCCCTTCCCTTACGCCGATCGTCGGCACGCTTCCCACCACGGTGCCGTTTGTCGGGCCGGAGGCGCAGGAGCGCGAGCGCGGGCGGCCTTTCCGCGCCCGCATCGGCGCCAATGAAAGCAGCTTTGGGCCCTCGCCGCGCGTGATTGCCCGCATGGAGAGCGTCGCGCGCGACCAGTGGATGTATTGCGACCCCGACAATTTCGAGCTGAAGGTCGCGGCGGCCGCGCATCACAAAGTCGGCGTCGAGAACGTGGTGGTCGGCGAAGGCATTGACGGACTGCTCGGCCTTGTGGCGCGCATGTATGTCGCGCCGGGCGACGCGGTGGTGACCTCGCTTGGCGCCTATCCCACCTTCAACTTCCACATCGCCGGCGTCGGCGGCCGGCTGGTGACGGTTCCCTACGCCAACGACAAGGAGGACCTCGACGGGCTGCTTGCCGCTGTCGCCCGGGAACGAGCGCCGCTCGTCTATCTCTCCAATCCGGACAATCCGATGGGAAGCTGGTGGGAGGCGCCGGACCTCGTCCGCTTCATCGAGGCGCTGCCGGAAACCACCATGCTGGTGCTGGACGAGGCCTATGGCGAGCTGGGACCGGCATCGGCGCTGCCGCCGATCGACGTCGCGCGGCCGAACGTCGTGCGCATGCGCACCTTCTCCAAGGCCTACGGGCTTGCCGGCATCCGCTGCGGCTATGCGGTGGCCGAACGGGAAGTGATCCGCGACTTCGAAAAGATCCGCAACCATTACGGCGTCAGCCGCATGGCGCAGATCGCCGGGCTCGAGGCGCTGGCCGATCAGGACTATCTGAATTCGGTGGTGGCGCGCGTGGCCGCGGGGCGCCGGCGCATTGCGGCCATCGCCGAGGAAAACGGGCTGAAGCCGCTGCCCTCGGCGACCAATTTCGTCACCATAGACTGCGGCCGCGACGGCGCCTTCGCGCTGAAGGTGATGCAGGCGCTGCTCTCGCGCGACGTCTTCATCCGCAAGCCGATGGCGCCGCGGCTCGACCGCTGCATCCGGGTCAGCGTCGGCCTCGACCATGAGCTCGACATCTTCGCCGAGGAATTGCCTGGCGCGCTGGCGACGGCGCGGGGGAACTAACGGCGATCCACAGCCGTTGCGTTTGCGCGGCGCCGAGCCGGATTCCGTAAGGCTTCGAAGGCGGAGACGAGCATGGTCGAGCAGAAGAGAACCGTTCGGGCGCGCATCTCCGGCAAGGTGCAAGGGGTCAGCTATCGGGTTTGGGCGCGGGACGAAGCCGTGCGCCTCGGACTGACGGGCTGGGTGCGAAACGAGCACGACGGTTCGGTCACGGCGCTCATCGCCGGCGCCGACGCAGCGATCGACTCGATGGTCGATCGGCTGTGGCGGGGGCCTAGGGGCGCGACGGTCATCAGGGTCGAGGTCGAAGAACGCACGGACGACAGTGCACCTATCGACTTCAGGATCATCGCCTAGGCAAGTCCGCCGAAATCAGCTTCCATCCACCGATCGGCAAACCGTCCGACATTGCTTCTGGTGCGATACGCACACGATATATGTGCGTATATTCCGATTTGTTACTTTAGCGCCGCATGATGAACATATTTGCTCCATAGCCGGAAAGGCGGGTGACGGAGATCAGGGGGCTCACCAAACAGTATCAACGGGGATATCCGATGCCGCAGCACAGTGCCAACGAGCAGTATCTGCTCGAGCTCATCAATGCTGAGCGCGCCAAGACCGGCGCCCAGCCCCTGGCCTTCGACAACGATCTCAGCGAAGCCGCCGAGGGCCACGACAAGTGGATGCTGGCCACCGACACATTCTCCCACACCGGTTCCGGGGGTTCGTCGCCGACGACGCGCATGACGAATGCCGGTTATACGCTGAGCGGCTCATGGGCCACGGGCGAGAACATCGCCTGGGCAACGACCCGCGCGCCGACCGGCTATGTCGACGAGGTCAAGCTTCTCCACACCAATCTGATGAATTCTCCCGGGCACCGGGCCAACATCCTCAATTCCAACTTCCGTGAAGTTGGGCTCGCCTTCGAGGTCGGCGACTACAAGGGCCGCAGCAGCGCCTTCGTCACCGAGGATTTCGCCAAGAGCGGCACGGATATCTTCCTCACCGGCGTCGCTTTCGACGACAAGGACGGCGACCGTTTCTACGATCCGGGCGAAGGGCTGGGCACCATCACTGTGACCGCCAGGAACTCAGCCGGCCAGACCTTTAAGACCACGACCTCGGCCGCCGGCGGCTATGATCTAGCGCTGAAGCCCGGCACCTATAACGTCACTTTTTCTGGCGCCAATATCGCCACTTCGACGCAGACGGCGACAATCGGCACCAAGAACGTCAAGCGCGACCTGATCGACCCGGCAATGAAATCGGGCACGCTCGCGGCGACGGCATCGGCAGAAGATTCAGGATCCGATTCAAGCCACGCCCCGGCCGCGCCGACCAGCGGACCGAACACGGGCAACGGCACCAAAAACTGGCTCGCCGACTTCTTCGGCAAGCATCCTGTTGGCGACCGGGGCACGCCTGGTCTCACCGACTCCACCGACGCGCCCAAGCATGATGCGGTGGCCTTGGACAGCGACCAATTCTTGTTCCGTCACGCCTCGCACGCCAATCCGGACAACGCGCCGGATCCGTCGGACCATGTCCAGCAGGCTGTGGAACGGGCGGCAGCGGGGCTGCACGACCACCTGCCGGCCGACAATCCGGTCTTTGCCGACGCGGCCGATGCGGCGCAGTCCGCGATCACCAAGATCCTGGCGCAGATTGCCGGCCATTCCGACCATCAAACGACGGAACTCGTCGGCTGATCCATTCACCGCGGGCCGCGCCTCGATCGCGGCCCGCCAACCCGCCTCAAGCCGGGCGCGGTTTTTTCGGGGGTAACCATCTGACACGCTCGCCTTTAGCTGACCTGAAACCTTCCGAGCTTCGCAAGGCGCTCGCCTCCTTCCGCGGCCCGTATGCGGCCGTCGCCGGCCTCAGCGGCCTCATCAACGTGCTGATGCTGTCCGGTTCGCTGTTCATGCTACAGGTCTATGACCGCGTTCTGCCTAGCCGCAGCGTGCCGACGCTGGTGGCGCTGATCATTCTGGTCGCCGTGCTTTATGCCTTCCAGGGCGTCCTCGAAGCGATCCGTGCGCGCGTGCTGACACGCATCGGCGCCGGCATCGACGAGCTCATCGCCGGCCGCGTCTTCAACTGCCTCGTGCGGCTGCCGCTCAGAACGCCTGATCGCGGCGAAGGCCTGCAGGCGCTGCGCGACCTCGACCAGGTCAGCGGCTTCCTTTCCAGCCCCGGCCCGGGTGCGCTGTTCGATCTGCCATGGATGCCGCTCTATGTTGTGATCTGCTTTCTTTTCCATCCGTGGATCGGCGTCGCGGCGCTCATCGGCGCGCTGCTGCTGATCGCGCTGACGGCACTCACCGATCGCCTGGTCCGCGCCCCGACCAAGGCAATGTCCGGCTTCGGCACAAGGCGCGGCGCGATCGCGCAGGCGAGCGCCCGCAACGCCGAAGTGCTGGCCGCCATGGGCATGGGCGAGAGGCTGGCCGGGCGCTGGAGCCAAGCAAACAACGCCTTCCGCGAGGCGCAGGCGCAGGCGAGCGACCTGACGAGCGGATTGGGTGCGGCTTCGCGCATCATGCGCATGATGCTGCAGTCGATGGTCCTGGCGCTCGGCGCCTATCTGGTCATTTACCAGCAGGCCACGCCCGGCATCATCATCGCCAGTTCAATCCTGACATCGCGGGCGCTGGCGCCGATCGAGCTCGCCACCGCGTATTGGAAGCACTTCCTCAGCGCGCGCCAGAGCTGGCAGAGGCTGGTCGATCTGTTTGCCGCCTTTCCGGTCGACGATGGCGGCATGGAGCTTCCGGCGCCAAACGCGACACTCGCTGTGGAAACCGTCGGGGTGACGGCGCCTGGTGGACGGCGCATCCTGCTGGAGGATATCGACTTTTCGCTCGACGCCGGCTCCGGCATGGGCCTGATCGGCCCGAGCGGCTCCGGAAAATCCTCGCTCGTGCGCGCGCTCGTCGGCGTATGGCCCACGATGCGCGGCAAGATCCGTCTCGACGGCGCTGCAATCGAGCAGTGGCCGGCGCAGGCGCTTGGCCGCCATATCGGCTATCTGCCGCAGGATGTCGAATTGTTCGCCGGTACGGTCGCCCAGAACATCAGCCGCTTCGACGAGAACGCCATGCCGGAGGCGATCATCGAGGCCTCCCAGGCTGCCGGCGTGCACGACATGATCCTGCGCCTGCCCGAAGGCTATCAAACCGAGATCGGCGAGAGCGGCGCGGCACTTTCCGCCGGACAGCGTCAGCGTGTAGGCCTGGCG
>NZ_RZSV01000252.1:0-7235 GCF_004023205.1 Mesorhizobium sp. M1A.F.Ca.IN.020.03.2.1
CCGCAGGACTGGCGTGAGACGCTGCTCTATCGCCCGGTCGCCACCTCGTCGGCGATCTTCGAGTCCATGGGGCGCAGGGTGATCGTCAGCGGGACCATCGAGGTCGATTCCGCCAGAACCTGCGCGTTCGGCGACGTCATCTGGCCCTGCGGGCAGCGCGCCCGCGCCGCCTTCAATGCCTGGCTGCGCGGCCGGGCGCTCAAATGCGTCCTGCCGCCCGATGCCGACCGTTTTGCCATCGCCGCGCCGTGCATGCTCGGCAAACAGGATGTCGGCGCCTGGCTGGTTGCCAATGGCTGGGCGATGGCGTCCCCCTCGGGCATCTACGGCAAAGCCGAATTCGTCGCCAGGGCTGCCGAGATGGGCGTCTTCGGCCCGCCGCAATAGGGCATACCCGGAAAGGCGCGCAACGGCCTTGCCTGCGGGATTGCGTAAAAACGGAATGGCTAAAGCAGCTCGGCGATCCTACCAAACGCTGACCCGTTTCAGCGACGAATCAGATCGAAGCGAGAAGCGGGCCGCAGCCGCTGGCGCCATCCAGGGAGAAAGACACTGATTTCCTTCAAATTGTAGGCCAGGCTGAAACGGAAATCGTAACACACCGCCTTTATGCCAATGCGTCCAACAGGAGATTGGCCAGTGAGTATAAAAACCGAGACCGCGCCGGCAGAGGCCTGGAAGCATGTCGTCTGGCTGACCCTGCTGGGCACCGCGGGCTGCGTCGGCCTGTCGCTCGGCCTCAACTATCTGCTGCTGCTCAGCGACGCGTTGACGCCGTTCGGCCGCAGCGTCATCACGGCCGCCCTTCTGCCCATTATCATCGGTCTGCCGCTTTTTGCCTTGCTCGGCTGGAGAGAGGTCGAGATCCGCCGTTACCGGCAGGAGCTCACCAGATCCGGCACCTACGACCATCTGACCGGCTGCCTCAACGGGGCCGTGTTCACGTCGATGGTCGACAGGCGAGCCGCCAGACCGGCCGGGCCGCGCTCCGGCGCTTTTCTCGTCATCCATCCGGAGCATCTTTCGGCGATCAATTTGCGCTTCGGCCTCGAATGGGGCGACGAAGCCTTGCGGCTGATCGCCACCGCCATCAGGTCCTCGGTGCGCAAGGAGGATCTGATCGGCCGCATCGGAACGGCGATGTTCGGTGTTTTCCTCGCGGGCGCGACCGAGGAGGACGCCAAAGAGGTCGGCAAGCGCGTCCGGGAAGCGGTCGGGCAGATCTATTTCGCGCCGAAAGGCGACAAGGACGTGCTCGCCATCCGCGTCGGCGGCGTCGTCTTCGAACATGAATTGGCTTTCGAAGACATGTTCCGCTCGGCCGAGGAAGGATTGTCCGAGTTGCAGGACGAGACCGGCTTTCACCTGTCCCATTTCAACAACTGAGCGGCGCGACCAGCGGCCAACCCCGCCGACAACCTGGCGGGAGCTGCGGTTCAAATCCCTGCGTCTCAGATGCCGCCCATGCAGAGATATTTCATCTCAAGGTAGTCCTCGAGGCCGTGGCGGGACCCCTCCCGTCCGATGCCGGACTGCTTGACGCCACCGAAGGGTGCCGCTTCCGAGGACATGCGCCCGGTGTTGATGCCCACCATGCCGTATTCCAGGGCCTCCGCCACGCGCCAGACGCGCTTCAGGTTGGACGCATAGAAATAGGCGGCTAGTCCGTAGATCGTGTCGTTGGCCTCACACACGACCTGATCGGCATCCTCGAAACGGATGACGGGGGCCAACGGCCCGAATGTCTCCTCCTGCGCCACCGTCATCGCGCTGGAGACGTCGGTAAGGACCGTCGGCTGGAAAAACGTGCCGTCTCTGGCAATCCGGCCCCCGCCGCACCGGATCGCGCCGCCCTTTGCCACGGCATCGGCGATGTGGGATTCGATCTTGGCGAGCGCCCGCCTGTCGATCAGCGGGCCGATGGCGACGCCGGGATCGAAACCGTCACCGACCTGAAGCTCGCCGACCCGCCGGACGAATTTGTCGACGAACTCATCGTGAACGTCCGACTGGACGTAAAGTCGGTTCGCCGAAACGCAAGTCTGGCCGGCATTGCGGAACTTCGCCTGGACCGCCCCGTCCACGGCGGCATCGATGTCGGCGTCGTCGAAGACGATGAAAGGCGCATTGCCGCCCAGCTCGAGACTGACCTTCTTGATCTGGTCCGAGCACTGGCGCATGAGCAGGCGTCCGACCTCGGTCGAGCCGGTAAAACTGATCTTGCGCACTTTGGGATTGTGGCAGAGCTCGCGCCCCACCGCGGCACCCTCCGAGGCATAGATGAGATTCACGACACCATCGGGAAAGCCGGCCTCGGCGGCGAGCGCGAACATGGCGCCTGCGACAAGCGGCGTCTGTTCGGCAGGCTTAAGCACAATGGCGCAGCCCGCCGCCAGCGCCGGTGAGATCTTGCGCGCCACCATCGATGCGGGAAAGTTCCATGGTGTGATCGTGCCGACGACGCCGATCGGCTGCTTGATCACCAGCATGCGGCGGTCCGTCGACGGTGCCGAGATCGTCTCGCCATAGATGCGATTGGCCTCCTCGGCATACCATTGCAGATACGCCGCCGCATGCGAGACTTCCGATCTGGCTTCGGCGAGCGGCTTGCCCATCTCCGCGGTGAGGATCGCCGCGAGATCGTCGGTGTGGGTGACGATCAGTTGATGCCACTGCCACAGCAATTCGCTGCGCTCCCGAGCGGTCAGCCCCGCCCATTCGGCCTGTGCGGCATAGGCCTTGTCGATCGCGGCGCGCGTCTCCGCAATCCTCATGTCGGGAAGTTCCGCCAGCAATTCGCCCGTCGATGGATTGAAGACCTCGAACGTGCTCCCGCCAACCGGCGTGCCAAGCGCCGGCACACGGTCGATCGCGCCGAACAGGTCAGGCGATTTCAGGTGGCGCATGATCGGCAGGCATAGGGGCAATACCGGTCTCCTCCTTCAACGAGCTGACATTTGAGAAGGTCAAGATGTATTCCGCACGTCTGCGCCTGTCATAGGGCCTGGGAAGGACGGCGGTAGACCCACCTGTGACAACTGGCTTCCTCGAACCATCGGCAGGAATGAGAGCTCGACCAAGGGAGAGGAGGTGCCCCGAAAGCGGGCTGGTGCTGCGAGAGAGGATTGAACTCTCGACCTCTCCCTTACCAAGGGAGTGCTCTACCACTGAGCTACCGCAGCAACGGGCGTCTGAATAACCGCAGACGCCTTGAATTGCAAGGCGTAGCGGCCCCCTTTCACACCCTGCGCCGTTTTGGCCCGATGTTGCCAATGTGGTTCCAAACGGGCTCGGCACGTGCTCCAGCCTACACCGGTCGGCCGAGAGCTACACCGCTTTTGTTGCCGGATCGTTGCCAATCTGGATGCGAATTGAAATAGAGCCCCGTACAGAGGTTTTTTCGCACCCCCGCCCTTCACTCACTACCTGCGAAGGCCTTCGCGCGCGTCCTTGCGCTGTCCCCGTGGCGAATGCATGCGGTTTCGAGGATTGGCCTACCCCTGATTTGTGGCGCGCCGATACAAGGCGTACCTGCGAACGACCTTGTCGAGAGTCCGGCTCGGAGGGGAATAACAAATGTAAATGTGGATGGGGGTGATCTACGCCACAATGAGCCAGGGCCTATCGCAACGCAGTTTGCTGATCATATGGCCCCTTGTCTTCCGACGACTGTCGACACACCCTGGTCCCCCGCCCCGCTCGGCGGTCGTCTTCTTGTTGAGCGACGACGCGTGTACCAGACGATCTTGCCGTCGACCTTCATGGGCTTGTGGATCACAAGCTTCCTCCGCAGATGCTCGGGGTGAACCTCGACTAGCGTCACCTTGATGTCTGGCTTGCAGCGGCTGCAGTCGAACTTCAGGCGGAAGGGGTTGGCGCCGCCGCCATAGACCATCATCAAGTCCGCCGATCGGCAGTAGCGCACGTTCCCGCAGGCGCACTCCACCTTCAAAAGCATGTTGTGCCGGGTCGCCTTGCCCAGCGTTCGATCATCTCATGCGCCATGAGAACAAAAAAGGAACAAATTCCTTGATCGTCAAGGCGGTCTGGAATCTTTTTGCAGCTGAGGGGAGATGTCACATGCCGCTGCGCTATGCCGTCGAGACATGCCCGAATAACCCAACCGTGCTGCACATGAAGCTGAACGAGGCCGCCGACAACGGCGGCCGCGTCCTGAACGTCATCTGGCAGCAGGAGCATGAATCAACAATCACGAGACCGACTATGACCCGCGCATGAAGGTCGACGCTGGTTATGTGATCATCCTGGAATACTTCGAGCCTGAACCATGGGCGACGAGCCGACACGCCCCGGAGAAATCGCCCAGACACGCGAACGCGGCCCGCTTGGGCACGTCTGCGAGCATTCCGGGTGCGGCAAGGATGCGGGATCGGGCTTTGCCAAGCCGAAACGAGCGCCCACTGGTCCTGTTTCGAACACAGCGGCGAAGGTGAGAATTCCTTTAGCGGTGACGCTCCAGTAGATTGGTCAGAACGCCCAGCAAGCGAGTCTCTGCTGTTGGCTTTCCGACGTTAGGCGCATCCCACAGAACTGCGCCGCCGAGAAGCTCTGGCCTGTCGTAGGCGCTCGCCACCGCGAACGGGACATCGAGGCTGCTCAACTCTTCAGCCAGCGGTGTGATCAGCTCGTTGCCCAGATTGACGTCGAGCAATGCGACGGACGGCAATTCGACTTCCAATAGGCGTGACGCCTCTGCGACCGTGGCAACCGGGCCTATGACACGCCATCCACGACGCTCAAGCATGAATTTGAGGTCCATCGCGATCAGGTATTCATCTTCCACGATCAGGACCGTCTTTTCCACCGGCCTTCAATCTTTGTTGCCGTGTCCCCGCGAGCGGAATGGCCATCTCCACGTTCAAACCCGTCGTCGCATAGCTTGGTTCCACCTTGCCTCCCAGATCGTATGCGACAGCGTACTGAATCAGCTGAGTTCCGTAGCCTGTGGAGACGGGTGGGGTCACACCGGGGCCGCCGCTTTCCGACCAGGTGAGCCGCAGCAGTCGGTCATCCCCTTGCTCGATAACCCAGCGCACATGGACCTGTCCGCCCGCCTTCGACAGCGCTCCATATTTGAGAGCGTTCGTCGCCAGCTCATGCAGCGCAAGCCCGAGGGACATCAGTTGCTTGGCATTCAAATAAACGGGCGGTCCGCGATCGATCTCTACGGCGTCGGAGCTTACTGCAAAAGGTTCCAGCGTGCGCACCACCAGAGCTTCAAGGCTGCCATCACCACCGCCTATGAACCCCTGCTCATTTGCGTCAATAATAGCAGTCAACCTGCCTAGAAACGCGTCGCGATACTCCTCCCCCGAGACGCCTTCGGCCTTTGTCTGGTTAGCGAGTGCCCGCACCAGCCCAAGCAGGTTCTTCATTCGATGGCGAAGCTCACCGAAGAGAACCTCAAACTCGGCCTCTCTACGAGTCCTCTCCGTGGCATCGGCGAACGACAGCAGCATGGTGGTGCTGACATCGTCGGGACTGAACACGGTACGAGCCGTGACCAGCATGGTCCGCTGACCGATCCCGGGGAAATCGTGCTCAACCTTGTAATCGATAACTGCCGTGGTTTTCGGGATCACCTCCGTGAGCAGGCGACGCAGTTCCGGAATGTCCCACTGACCATCTCCAAGCTCGTAGATGTGCTTGCCTATGGTTTCATACCGCTCGACTTTGAACGTTCGGAAGAAGGCACGGTTGGCGCTTTGGATGCAAAGCGCGCTGTCCAGGACCAGCAGAGGAACCGGGACGGTATCCACGATCCCCTGTGCCTGCACATGCCCGGTCCTCAAGATCCGGTAGAGGTCTTCCAAGTTCACCATAGCTGGTCCCACGAAAGTGATCTTGTTGGCCGCAATCTCAGGCCAACCCTGTCTTGGGTCAAGAGCAGACCGGGCAGGCAGAAATGGGGCTGCGTTGCCGGTCCGGCGGCCGCGTTGCTGCTGTGATCGGCAAGCAGGAGCTCATGCAGATCGGCTGTCAATATGCCGGTGAGGTAGAACTGGAGATACACGATTGCTGGGGCCCGATGCTGGACGAACAGGTTACGGTCGCTCTGGGCGAACCGTCTCAACTGCGAGGGACCGGGCAGGAAGCGGCTGCAACAGATCGCCCTCCGACTTGGTCAGGTTGAGCCATGCGGACCAGTCCTCCGGAGAGGAGGAACGGAACCATGGCGGACGACAAAAGCAAACGCGATGCGCGCGATCGCGACCGTGTGTCGGGGGATCAGGAGTATGAGGTCGGCTACTTCGCCAGCAAGTTCGGACTCTCGATCCCTCAGGTCCGCGAGCTGATCGCCAGGCATGGAAATGACCGCGAGACCCTAGAGCGTGAGGCAAAGGCGCTAGGCACTCGATGAGCCGCTACTTCTTCGACACGTTCAACGGCTCAGCTCACGTGACCGATGAAACCGGCGCGGAACTGGATGACATGCAGGCGGTAAGGCGGGAGGCATCGACGGCGTTGGCCGAGATGGCGGCCGAGGTTGTTCCAATCGAAGACCGGCTCGAACTCTTCGTCGATGTTCGGGATGAGGCGGGTGCTCCGGTTCTTAAAGCTCGTGCGATCTTCGAAATGTTCGAGTGAACTGCCTGCATGTTCAAGGCATGACGCTCGCGGCCTCGTCGCGCCAAGGTATGGCATCGCGGTGTCAAGGAACATTCCTGATGCAAAGTGGTTCGGGCGTATCCCGACCCTGGAGAACCCTCATGTTCATGCACAATAAGCGACTGCAATACACCGTCCGTGTGTCGGAGCCGCGAAACTGGCATGCATGATAATGGAGCAATTCGGCGGAGCCGATGGCGAGTTGGCCGCCGCTATGCGCTATTTCACCCAAGGGCTGGGCGAGGATGATGTCGGTCGGAAAGACATGTTGCTCGACATTGCGACCGAAGAACTAAGCCACCTCGAGGTGGTCGGATCTATTATCACAATGCTGAACAAGGGCCTCAAGGCGCAGCTTGCCGAGGGACAGATGAAGGAAGCCGAGCTGTATTTGATGGTTGGCGCCAGCGGCACAACGGCCAAGGAGTCAATCCTGTTTGGCGGCGGACCCGCATTGTGCGACTCGGCCGGCGTGCCCTGGACCGCCGCCTATATCGATTCTCGCGGCGAACCAACGGTGGACCTGCGCTCCAACATCGCGGCCGAAGCTCGTGCCAAGATCGTTTACGAGCGACTGATCAACATCACCGATGATCCCGGCGTCA
>NZ_RZSV01000253.1:0-7226 GCF_004023205.1 Mesorhizobium sp. M1A.F.Ca.IN.020.03.2.1
GGCGGCGGCCATCGCCAGCATGCGGCCGAGCTGGCCGCCGCCGATGATGCCGATGGTCGATCCCGGGGCCAGGCTCACGGGGTATCCGCCGGCTCGGTGGCGACCTTGGCGGTCTGTGCGGTGCGCCAGGCATCGAGGCGGGCGGCGAGTTTTTCATCGCTCAGCGCCAGGACGGCCGCGGCCAGAAGGGCGGCGTTGGCGGCACCGGCCTTGCCGATCGCTAACGTGCCGACCGGAATGCCGGCCGGCATCTGCACGATGGAGAGCAGCGAATCCTGGCCGGACAACGCCTTGGATTCCACCGGCACGCCGAAGACGGGCAGCGGCGTCATCGCCGCCGTCATGCCGGGCAGGTGCGCCGCGCCGCCGGCGCCGGCGATAATCACCTTGTAGCCGGCCGCCTTGGCGCCCTTGGCGAATTCATAGAGGCGGTCCGGCGTGCGGTGTGCCGAGACGATCAGTTTTTTGTGCAGGATGCCCAGCGCGTCAAGCGTTTCCGCCGCCTGGCGCATCGTCGCCCAGTCGGACTGGCTGCCCATGATGATGGCGACGTCGGCACGCTGATCGGTCAAGGTTTTCGCTCCCGGCGGCAAAGGCGCGCCTTAGCGGAATTCGCCGGCAGCCGCAAGGATTGTCGCGGCTGTGGGCCGACGGTGGCGAGGTCTAGTCCGGCCAGCGCAGCGCCCCGGATGAATCCTTGCGCGCCGCTTTCATCGCATCCGCGGGACGCTCCTTCGCGGTCAGAACCGCGCGCAGCCGCTCGGCGACGGTCTCGGCCTCGCCGGGATGCAGGTTGCACGGGTCGAGGAAGAAGTGTCCGCGCTCGACCTCATGGTTGCGCACGATGACGGGCGGTGAGCCGGCGGCCAAAGCCGAGGCTAGGCCCGCGGCGGTGAAGCGGCTCTCCGGACGGACGAAGACCTGCAGGCGGTCGAGCGGGTTGGCGGTTGGGTCGGGCACGATCTCAGCGCCGATGCCCGGAATGCCTTGCAGCGCATGCTTCCACAGATCGAGCGCCGCCTCTTCGCGCCGGCGAATGCCGGCATGGTCGCGCTTTTCCCAAGCGTCGAGCGCCGCCATGGTGCCGGCGATGCTTTCCTTGCCGACCTTCATGGCCCGCGCGACGCCGCGATTCTGCAGATAGGCGGCGCGCACCAGGTCCTTGCGGCCGGTGACGATGCCGCTGGTCGGGCCACTCAGGAATTTGTGGCCGCTGTAGACGACGATGTCGGCGCCGCGCGCGAGGAAGGTCCGCAGATCGTATTCCGAAGCGGCATCGACGATCACCGGCACATTCTTGGCGTGGCAGATCTCGCAGAACTCCTCTAGCGAAAGCATGCCGTATTGCACCGTGTGGTGGGCGACGACGTAAAGCGCGGCCGCGGTGCGCTCGTTGATCGCCTCGCGCACGTGGTAATCCTGCGTGACGCTAACGGTGCCCGCCGGAATGACCTTGGCGCCGGCCACGCGGATCGACTGATCGATCGGCGCGCCGTAATTGACGATATGGCCGAGCTGGATGACGACCTCCGATTTCAGCCCTTCGGTGTCGTCGGGCAGCCGTTCGATGGCCAGCAGGTTGGTGCCGGTCATCGCTCCGGCGATCGCCATGGTGATGCCTGAGGCGCAGCAGGCGGTGATGAAGCCGGCCTCGCCGCCGGTGAGACGGGCGACGACTGCGCTCGCGGCGCGCTGCAAATCGTCCATCTCCACCCATTGCGAGGCGATCTCGGCCATGGCGCTGATCGCTTCCGGGACGATGATGGAAGCGCCGAGTGTCGTCATCGTGCCCGAGACGTTGATGATCGGACGCAGTCCCAGCCGCTCGCGGATCGTGGTGTTGGAGCCGGTCTCGGAATAGGTTTTCATGGCAGCAGATCCCAGTGTCAGGCGGCGATCTCGACGACCGCTTCGATTTCGACGGTGATGTTTCCAGGCAGCGAGCCGACGCCGATCGCCGAACGCGCGTGGCCGCCGATCTTGTCAAAGACATCGGCGAAGAGATCGGAGCAGCCGTTGACCACCTTCGGGTGATCGCTGAAGGTCGGCGTCGCATTGACGAAGCCGAGCAGCTTGACGACGCGCACGATGCGCCCGAGGTCGCCCGCCGCCGCGTGCATGACGGCAAGCAGGTTGAGGCCGGTGAGCCGGGCATGCTCATAGGCCTGTTCGACGGTGACGTCCTCGCCGACCTTGCCGGTGCAAAGCGTGCCATCGGCGCGCAGCGGCCCCTGGCCCGAGAGGAAGATCAGCCGGCCGCTCTCGGCATGAGTGACGAAGTTGGCGATGGGCGTTGGCGGCTCGGGCAGCGTCAGGCCGAGTTCGGCGAGCCGGGTGTAAGGCGTCATGGAAGAATGCTCCTTGGATGGCATTTGCCATCCGATGTCAGAATTGCGAGGCACGGAAGCGCGCCAAAAAAGTCCGCAGGCGCTCGTTCGTGGTCTCCGCGGCAAGCACCTCCTTCGGCGGCCCGACGGCACTGACGCCGCCGTCGGCCATGAAGACGATGCGGCTTGAGGCGTCGCGGGCGAAAGCCATCTCATGCGTCACCATCACCATGGTCATGCCGTCCTCAGCGAGGCTTTTCACCACGGCCAGAACCTCGCCGACGAGTTCCGGATCGAGGGCCGAGGTGATCTCGTCGAGCAGCAGGATCTTCGGCTCCATGGCGACGGCGCGGGCGATGCCGACACGCTGCTGCTGGCCGCCGGAAAGCTCGGCGGGCAGGCTGTCGGCCTTGTGGGCGAGACCGACACGACCCAACCAGTGCTCGGCGATCGAGCGCGCCTCGGCGCTGCTCTTGCCGCGTACCTTGGTGAGGCCGAGCATGATGTTGCCGGCCGCCGTCAGATGCGGGAACAGGTTGAAGCCCTGGAACACCATGCCCGTCTCGGCGCGCATGGCGGCCAAGTCGCGCTCGCTGCGGCGCTGGCGCGCACCGCCGTCGCGAAAACCGACCTCCTTGCCGTCGATGCGGATCGAGCCGCTGTCGTAGCTTTCGAGGAAGTTGACGCAGCGCAGCAGCGTGGTCTTGCCGCTGCCGGACGGTCCGATGATGGCGACCACCTCGCCCTTCGCCACCTTGAGGCTGACCGAGCGCAGTACCTCGACCGAGCCAAAGGATTTCGAGACCTCGGCGATATCGAGAAGCGCAGGGCTGTTATCGGAAGTGGTGGCCATCGTGCTATTCCCGGATGAAGGCAAAGCGCTGCTCCAGCCGTCGGCTGGCAAGCGAAAGCGCGTAGTTGACGCCGAAATAGAGAAGGGCGCCGAGGATATAGAGCGGCATCGCCTCATAGGTGCGGCCAATGACCTGGTTGATGGCCTGCATCAGATCGGTGATGCCGAGCAGCGAGACCAGCGCGCTGCCCTTGACCGCGTCGGTGACGCCGTTGATCCAAGGCGGCAGGAAGCGGCGGAAGGCCTGCGGGAAAATCACGTAGGTAAGGCGCTGGCGAAAGGTCAGGCCAATCGCCATCGCCGCTTCCGACTGGCCTTTCGGGATCGAGGCGACGGCTCCGCGCAGATATTCGACGACCTGCGCGGTCTTGAACAAGGTCAACGCCAGCACCGCCGCCCAGAAGGACTGGAGATGCACGCCGACGGCCGGCAGGCCGTAATAGACGAAGAAGATCAGCACCAGGATCGGGATGCCGCGGACGGTGTCGCTGAAGATCCGCACCGCCCAGCGCAAGGGTGCGGGCCCGTAGACGAGGCCAACGCCGAGGACAACGCCGGCGATCAGCGACAGCACCACGACGAGCAGCGATACCCAAAGCGTCAGCGCGAAGCCTTCGGCGAGGAACGGAAGGGCGTAAGCGATCTGGCCAAGCATCAGCGCGCCGTCCTATACCAGCGCTCGACCAGCCGGAGCGCGAAGAGCAGGGCGTAACCCGTCACCAGATACATCGCCGTCACCACCAGATAGACCTCGACGATGCGGAAGGTGTTGAAGTTGATCCACTGCGCGCCGTAGGTCAGTTCGGGCACGGAGATGACGGAAGCGACAGACGTGTCCTTGAACAGCGAGATGAAGGTGTTGGAAAGCGCCGGCAGGGTGATGCGCATCATCGTCGGCAGCCGCACATGGACAAGCCGCTGCCATGGCGTAAGGCCGATCGCCTTGCCGGCATCGATCTGGCCGCGCGGCACGGCTTCGAGGCCGGATCGGAACACTTCGACGAGATAGGCGCCGCTGTAGACGGCAAGCGTGGCGACGAAGGACGTCTGCGCGCTGTAGGCCAGGTCGATGACGGTCGGCAGACCGTAGAACACCAGATAGACCAGCAGGATCAGCGGCACGTTGCGGATGAATTCGACGTAAGAGGCGATAATGCCGCGCACGACACGCCCGGCCGAGACATACCAGACGGCCAGTACCAGTCCGATGACAATGCCGATGGCGATCGAAATCACGGCAAGCTCGAGGCTGAGCAGCAGTCCGCCCCACAGCTTGTCGAAGTGGCGCCAGATCAGGTTGAAATTGAGCGTATAGCCCATGCGTCCGTCTCAATGGCCTGTGGTGACGATCCAGAATTCGCCACTGCAGGAGCCCGTGTCGAGGAGAACAGGCGGAAGGGCGCTTGCTGCGGCCCTCCGCCGGCTAAAGTCAGACAGGCCTCGTCAGATGACCGGGAAGCCCGGATGGCGCGGCGGCGGTTCCTGGCCGAAATATTCCTTGAAGGCAGCGTCGTAGAGTGCCGTCTCGTGGCCGAACATGGCGATGGTGAAGGTCTGGTTGACGTAGGTCAGCCAGTCGAGGTCGCCCTGCCTGATGGCCGCGCCGTAAAGCATCGAATACCAGCTCTTGCCGGCGTCGAAATATTTGTCCGGGTTGCGCGAGGCGAGCCAGCGCACGGTGGAGAGGTCGACCGCGGCGGCGTCGACGCGCTTGGATTCCAGCGCCTGCAGCACGTTGGCCTGGGTGTCGATCTGCATCACTTGCGCCTGCGGCAGGGCAAAGTGCACCGAGTTTTCGGCATCGACATTCTGCAGGATCGAGATGCGCGTGGCCGAGCCGTTCGCCAGCAGCTTGTCGAAAGTCTTGTTCTCGGAGCCGGGCAGCGTCAGCAGCGCGACGCCTTCGACATAGTAGGGGCGCGAGAAGTGGATCAGCTGCGAGCGCTGCGCCGTCATGGTCATGAACTGGATGGTGATGTCGACCTTGTTGGTGGTCACGTTCGGAATGCGCTGCGCCGGATCCTGCATGACGAATTCGACCTTGGTCGGGTCATCGAAAAGGCCCTTGGCGAGGATGCGCCCCATAGTGATGTCCATGCCGACCAGCTCGCCGGCATCGTTCTCGAAATGCCACGGCGCGTTGGTGCTGCCGGTGCCGACGATCAGCTTGCCGCGATCGAGCGCGGTCCGCAGCACGCTATCGGACGCGGCTTGCGCGGCGGCCTTCTCGGCGCTGACCGCGGTGAGCGCGCCGGCGGTGGCAAGTCCGGCCATTCCCAATTTCAGAAAATCACGTCTTCCGGATGTGTCGTTCACGGCGACCTCCTTTGGTGTGTGTTCCCCATGAATACACGCGTCAGCAATCGATATACGATTGTCTCTTACAAGAGACGTATGTATCCTGTACAAGACAGATACTAACACCGGGAATCGACAATGCAAGATGGCGAAGCGCTGACCGAGTGGCAGGCCGCAGGTTCGGACGAGGAGAGGCCCGCGAACTCTCGCGAGAAGGGTCTCAACCGCGCGCTGCACATTCTGGAGTTCCTGCATGCCACGCAGCGCGCGATCGGCATCGGCGAGCTGGCCAAGGGGCTCAACGCCCCCCGCTCGACGACTTACACGCTCGTTCGCGAGCTGGTCGGTGCCGGTCTCCTGGAGATGGCCGGCGACGGCAACCGCGTCTATTTCGGCAAGAAGCTTTACCTCTACGGAATGGCCTATATGCGCGGCAACGACCTCCTCAGGCGCGGACGGCAGGAGGTCGACACGCTGTCGCGCGAGACCGGCGAGACCTCGGAGCTGTGCATGCTGCAGAGCGGCCGCTACACGATCGTCCATTCGAGCCCGGGCACCAGGCCGTTCCGCATCAGCTCGGCCACCGGCCTGCAGATCCCGCTGCCTTGGACCGCGTCGGGCCGGCTGCTGCTCGCCGGCCTGGAACGCAGCCGGATCGAGGCGATGATCTCCCAGGACGACCTCGTGCTGCCGGATGGCCGCAAGATCGAGCTCGACGACTTCATCGACGACATCGCAAAAGCCCGCGTCACCGGCTATTGCGTGACGTCGGGCCTTGTCGACGCCTATACCAAATGCTTGGCGGCGCCGGTCTTTTCAGCGCCCGGGAAGATCGAGGCGACGATGTGCCTGGTGGTTCCGATCGACACGTCGGAAGATCGGACAGGCGAGCTGGTCGCGCTGCTGCGTGACCGCGCCGCGCGGCTTTCGATCCCCTAGCCGTCGAGCGAAGGAAGCTGCCGGTCAGGCGATGATGTCGGGGATGATGCGGTCTTCCAGCGCCATCAGCCGGTCCTTCAGCATCAGCTTCTTCTTCTTCATGCGCTGGATCTGCAGCGGGTCGCAACCCATGGCGATCATCGCATTGATGGCGGCGTCGAAATCGGCGTGTTCCTGTTTGAGCCGGGAATATTCGAGGCGTATCTCAGCCTGTTCCTGTTCGGACATTATCTACCGTCTGCGTATGCGTCGCCCAGGGATGGGCCTTTGGGCGGGGCCGGTGGGGTTTGTGACCGGCGCGCCGCTGATATCACATTTCACATTGTCGTGGAATGCTACCACGCGGCATTCGACATCGAGATTGGTTGGTGGCAAACTGTCATCGTGCCGTCACAGTTGCGACCTGCGGTGGACGTGCCTGAGACGGCTGCAATCGAGGAATCCATGAAAGGGAGAACCAATCATGTCTCTTGCATCCCATCTTGATGAGCTGCAGCGGAAGCACGGCGACATCGAGCGCGAGCTTATCGACGCGATGAATCATCCTTCGGTAGACGACCTCGAGATCGCCACTCTGAAGCGGCGCAAGCTGGCAATCAAGGACGAGATTGAAAAGCTGAAGGCGAAACCGACGGCACACTGAAACTCCTCTAGGCAGCATAAACCGCACCCGTCGGGTGCAAGCCAACCGGTGGCAAGAATGCCGCCGGTACGGTGAGTTTACGCTGAATTTCCCGAGTCTTCCCGGAATGCAACCGCAGCCCGATGTGGGCTGCTGAACCGCGCGGCCGCCAACCAAGCGCAGCCGA
>NZ_RZSV01000254.1:0-7140 GCF_004023205.1 Mesorhizobium sp. M1A.F.Ca.IN.020.03.2.1
GTGATCGAATGCATTCTGGCCGCAAGTATCGCCGGCTACATCAACGGCCAACTGGTCACCCGCGCCTTCGTGCCCGCCTTCATCGTCACGCTCGGCATGCTGGGCCTTGCGCGCGGGCTGGCGCTCGTCATCTCGCAGGGCAGGGCGATCTACGGCCTGCCGCCGGAGATCGTCTATATCGGGCAAGGGAGGCCGCTCGGCATTCCGATGCCGGTCATCATCTTCGTGCTGACGGCGATCGTCGCGCATACGGTGCTTGCCTATACGCGCTTCGGCCGACACACTTTGGCGCTTGGCGACAGCGAGGGCGCGGCGCGCGCCGCCGGCATCCGCGTCGAGCAGCATCGCCGCATCATCTACACGCTCTCCGGCGCGCTCGCCGGGCTTGCGGGTCTCTTGTTCACCGCCCGCGTCAATGCGGGCGACCCGACCGCCGGCATCAACTACGAACTCACCGCGATCACCGCGGCGATCATCGGCGGCACCAACCTGTTCGGCGGCCGCGCCTCGATCCTCGGCACCATGATCGGCGCGCTGATCATGGGCGTGCTGCAGAACGGGCTGACATTGCTTGCCGTGCAGTCCTACTACCAGCAAATGGCGATCGGCGCGGTGCTGATCCTAGCGGTCTTCATCGACCAATATCAGGTGCGGAAGGAGTCGCGCGTATGACCCTGCTTTCGCTCCACAAGATCCGCAAAAGCTTCGGGGCGGTCGACGTGCTGCATGGCGTCGACCTGTCGGTCGCAGCCGGCGAGGTGGTCGGGCTGGTCGGCGACAACGGCGCCGGCAAGTCGACGCTGATGAAGACCATCACCGGCATCTACCGCGCCGACACCGGCTCGATCGAGTTCGACGGCAAGGACATCCTCGCCCTCGACCCCGGCCAGCGGCGCCGGCTCGGCATCGAGATGATCTACCAGGATCTGTCCTTGGCCAAGCAGCAGGACGTGGCCTCCAACATCTTCCTTGGCCGCGAGCCGACGAAAAGGCTGCTCGGCCTCTTCCCCGGCTTTGTCGACAAGACCGAGATGGATCGGCAGGCGGCGCGGATGATCGAGCGGCTCGGGGCGCACTTGCCGTCGATCAGTCGTTCCGTCGGCTCCTTCTCCGGCGGCCAGCAGCAGACGGTGGCGATTGCGCGGGCGCTCACCTTCAGCCCGAAGCTCGTCATCATGGACGAGCCGACGGCGGCGCTCGCCGTGCGCGAGGTGCAGAGCGTGCTCGATCTCATCCGGCGGCTGAAGTCTGAAGGCATCGCCGTCATTTTGATTTCGCACCGGCTGAACGACGTGCTGTCGGTCACCGATCGCATCGTCGTGCTGCGCCACGGCAGGGCGGATGCCGATCTCGTCACCGCCAAAACCAACATGAACGAAGTCGTCAGCCGCATCGTCGGCGGCGGCGACACGGCCGCCGCGGCGGCGCACGAGCAACGAGGCTGATATGAATGTTTTCGGACTGCACACTTTCGCCATCGCCCCGGTCTGGGATCTGGCCCGCATCGAGCCGCAGATGGACCGGCTGAAGGAGCTCGGCATCGGCCTCATGGAAATCCCGCTGCTCAGACCCGAGGAGATCGACACCAAGCGCACGCGCGGTTTTGCAAACCATTATGGCGTGCAGCTCATTCCCTCGCTCGGCTTGCCGCACGCGCTCGACGTGGTGGAGCGGCCGGAAGAGGCGCTCGACTTCCTGCAGCCGGCCTTCAACGTCTGCAACGAGGTGGGCGCCGAGGCGCTCGGCGGCGTCACCTATGGAACGATCGGCAAGACCACCGGCCGGGCGCCGACGCAGCGGGAGATCGACGGCATGTGCCGCTTCCTCGAAAGGGCGGCAAAGTCGGCGAAGGCCCGCAGCCTGAAGCTTGGCATCGAACCCTGCAACCGCTACGAGACGCATCTGATCAACCGCGGCATCGACGCGGCGCGCATCATCGAGCGCATCGGCGCCGACAACATCTTCATCCATCTCGACACCTACCACATGCATATCGAGGAAGAGAGCTTCGCGGCCGGCTTCGAGGCGGCGGCGCCCTTCCTCGGCTATGTGCATGTGTCGGAGGCCAATCGCGGCGTGCCGGGGCGCGGCATGCTGAACTGGGCAGCCTGCATGAAGGCGATCGCCGACATCGGCTATGAGGGCCCGATCACGCTCGAAAGCATGAACCATGTCGACGTCGACATCGCCGGCGGGCTCGCGGTATGGCGCCCGGTAGCGGAAGACCCGCGCGACGTCATTGAGGTTGGGCTGCCCTTCCTGCGCGAGGAAGCGAAGAAGGCGGGGCTGACACTCGGGTAACGAAAGCTAGTTGCCCCGGCGCGTCAGCCAGCGGCGACGCGCCTCCAGCTGTTCGGTGAGTTCGGCCTCGTCCCAATAGCCGATGAGCACGCCGGAGCCGATGATCGGGTCGAAATGGCCGACCTTGTCGTCGATCTCCGTCAGCCACTCGTCGGGGACGGTAATGCGATTGTTGGGCAGCGCCAGCCAGCGCATCAGCATTTTGCGCAGCCGCTCGATATCGCCGGCGGCCGACGGCTCGCGGCCGAGGTCGCGCAATTCGCCCGGGTCGTTGTGGAGATCGAAGAACATCGGCTCGACACTTTCGCCATGGACGAGTTTGAAGCGGCCGTCGGTGATCATGTAGAGCTTGCAGCCCGACACCGGCATGGCGAGCCTCAGCCGCGCCGCACCGCCGCTGTAGTCATATTCGCTGATGCCATAGTTGCGCAGGCTCTTCCGCTCACCCGAAGTCAGCGACAGCAGCGAGCGGCCTTCGAGGACATGCGGCTTGGGCCTGCCGCCGAAATAATCGAGAAAGGTGGGCGCGAGATCGATCATCTCGACCAGCGCGTCCGACGTGGTTCCTCTTGTGACGTCGGCTTCCGGACGAGGATCGTAGACGATCATCGGCACCTCACCGCGACGTCGTGGAACAGGTATTTCTCGCCGAGCCAATGGTCGCCGAGATAGTCGCCGTGGTCAGAAGTGAAGACGACAAGCGTGTTCTTGAATAGGCCGCGCTTCTCCATGAAGTCGAACAAATGGCCGAGCTGATCGTCGATCTGCTTGATCAGGCCCATGTAGCAGGGAACGACCGTTTCGCGGACCTCATCGCGCGAGAAGTTCTTCGAGTACCGCTCCTGCTGGAAGGCCTCGAAGATCGGGTTTGGCGAGACGCGCTCGGCTTCGCTGCGAACGGGCGGCTGGATCTCCGCCTTGCCGTACATGGCGTGGTAGGGCGCGGGCACGATATAGGGCCAGTGCGGCTTGATGTAGGAAAGATGCGCGCACCAGACTTCGCCCTTGGCCTCGGCGTCCTCAATGAAGCGCATGGCGCGGCGCGTCATGTAAGGCGTCTCGGAATGCTCCTCCGGAATGCGCGCCGCCTTGTCGGCATGGACGAGCAGCCAGCCGTTGAAATTCTCGCCATTCTCGCCTTCGCCGGAATTCGCCCAATGCTCCCAAGGATTTTCGGCCTCGAAGCCGTGCTGGCGCAGATAGGAGTCGTAGGCCGGATCGGGGTCGTAGCTGGTCGAGGGGTGCAGGCCGTCATCGCGCTCGAACGGCTCGAAGCCGCATTCCGCGACACGCACGCCGATGACGGAATCCTTGGCGATGCCGAGGCGCTCCATCCCTTCCTCGTCGGCCTTCATATGTGTCTTGCCGATGAGCGCACAACGCACGCCGACCTCGCGCAGATGGTCGCCCAGCGTCGGCTCGCCGACTCTGAGCGGCACGCCATTATGCGTCGAGCCGTGCGAGCGGACGTAGCGGCCGGTATAAGCGCTCATGCGCGAGGGGCCGCAGACCGTCGATTGCACATAGGCATTGGTGAAACGCACGCCGCGGCTGGCGAGCCGGTCGATGTTCGGCGTCGTCAGACTCTTCTGCCCGGCGCAGCTCAGATAATCGAACCGCAGCTGGTCGCACATGATGAAAAGGACGTTGCGTTTCGAGGTCATTGCTGCCCGTCGGAATGGTTCTCGAACCCGGTAATGCCAGAACAATCAGCGCATGCCAACCAGGGCAACCAGCCTGTACAGCTCACCAGAGAACTTTACAAAATAATTTTTTCATGTGAAGTCTCAGGCATCCCAAGGATCCCAAATGACATCCCATCGTTTTGCCACCCGTCTCAATTCCTTCGCCTCGCGGCCTGAGGCGGAGTGGGCCGGGCTTACCGGGAAGCCCTCGGTGCTGCAGATGGCGGCGCGGGCGGCTAAGGTCGAGGGGCTCACCGATCTCGACCTCAACTTTCCCGACCATATCGGTGAAAACCCCAGGGAAATTGCACGGAGGCTTGGTGATCTCGGGCTTTCCATCAATGGCTTCGCGATGCGCTACTATTCCAATCCCGCCTTCAAGCTCGGCGCGTTCACCAATCCCGATCCGGCAGTGCGGCGTGAAGCCATCGACCTCACCAAGGCTGGCATCGACGCGGCGCGAGAGGCCGGCGCCGGTCTCATGACATTGTGGCTGGGGCAGGATGGTTTCGACTACGCTTTCCAGGCCGACTACGCGACACTTTGGCAACACGAAATCGACGGTATTCGTGAAGTTGCGGCGCATGACCCCGATTGCGCCATCAGTCTCGAATATAAGCCGAACGAGCCGCGTTCTTATTCGCTGATGCCGGATGCCGCGACCACGTTGCTGGCGATCCGCGAGGCCGGCCTGCCCAATCTCGGCGTCACCCTCGACTTCGCGCATGTTCTTTATGCCGACGAGCAACCGGCCTTTGCCGCCGCTCTTGTCGCCCGTCACAGCAGGTTGCTCGGTGTTCATCTCAACGATGGCTACGCCAAGCGCGACGACGGCCTGATGGTCGGCGCCGTGCACACGCTGCAGACCATCGAGCTGCTGCGCCAGATACGCAGGGACGGCTACGCCGGTGCCATCTATTTCGACACCTTTCCGGACATGACCGGTCTCGACCCGGTGCGCGAATGCGAGGTCAACATCGCCACCGTCAAGCGCATGTTGCGGGTCGTCGAGCGGCTGGAGCGGGACAATCGGTTGGCGGCTGCCCTCGACGGGCAGGACGCGGTTGCCTCGCAGGCTATCGTCCAGGAAATCCTGCTCGGAGCTGCAGGATGACGTCCGCGGATCTCCGGGCCGTGGGGCCGCGCATCCGCATGATGATGCCGCATCTCACACCGCTGGAGGCAAAGGTGGTGGAAACCGTGTTCGGCCGCCGCGGGTTCGACGAGACGATCCCTTTGAAGGAGATCGCTGACGAGGCCGGCGTCTCCGAGGCGATGGTGGTGAAGATCGCCAAGAAGCTGGGCTTCTCCGGCTATCGCGACTTCCGGACGGCAGTCTGCGAATACAGCCGCTCGCCGACCGCCGAGATGCACCGGGAACTCTCCGTCGACGACAGTTCGGCCGAGATCGTGCAAAAGGTCTTCCGCACTTCCATACAGGCGCTGGAGGAAACGCTGGCGATCCTTGACATCGGCAATTTCGACCGGGCCGCCGACCTCATTTATCGATCCAAGCATCGCGACTTCTATGGCGTCGGCGGTTCGGCTCAGATTGCCCGGGATGTCTCGCACAAGTTCCTGCGGATCGGCATCCGCGCGGCGGTTTACGACGATTCCCACATGATGCTCATGTCGGCCTCGCTCCTCGGCGCCGAAGACATTGCCGTCGGCTTTTCCCATTCCGGCAACAGCAGCGCGGTGATTGATGCCATTCAGCTCGCCAAGAAGAACGGCGCCCGCACGCTTGCCATAACCAACTACGCCAACTCGCCGCTGGCAGCCGAGGCGGATGTCGTGCTCTGCTCGACCGCGCGGGGGTCGCCGCTGATGGGCGAGAATGCGGCCGCCCGTATCGCCCAGCTCAACATCCTGGATGCGCTGTTCGTCGCGGTGGCGCAGCGCGACTACCAGGCGGCGGAGCACAATCTCGGCCGCACCATGTCGGCAGTGACGTCGAAACGGCGAGACAAGTACAGATGAAAGATCGTCGCGGATGAGCGTTGCTTCAGCGGGGCTGGTGGCCGTGTTCGGCAGCCTGCATTACGACATCCTGGTCGACGCACCGGATCGCCCGCGCAAGGGCGAGACGGTGACAGGTTTCGGCTGGCAGCCGAAATGCGGCGGCAAGGGCGGCAATCAGGTCCTGTCGGCGGCGCGCGCGGGGGCGAGGTCGGCGATGATCGGCGCCGTCGGCGACGACGATTTCGGCCGTGCGCTGCTCGCCAATCTCAGCCGCAGCAATGTCGATCACCGCTTCGTGCGAGTAGAACCGGGGACCCGATCAGGCATGAGCGTGGCCATCTTCGACTACGATGGCGACTACGGCGCGGTGATCGTTTCCGGCAGCAATCTGATACTCGGCGAAAAGGATGTCGCGGGGGCGGCCGGTGTGCTCGCGCAGGCTGAGGTGCTGTTGCTGCAGAACGAAGTTCCGGAAATCGCCAACATCGCTGCCGCGCGCGCGGCGAAGGCTCATGGCTGCTGCGTCGTGCTCAACGCGGCGCCGGCCCGGCCGCTGCCCGCCGAACTCACCGGGCTCGTCGACATCGTGATCACCAACGCCATAGAGGCGGAGTTCCTGGCCGGCATTCCGGTCGTCGACACGCTTGAAGGCGCAGCTGAGGCAGCGCGGCAATTGGCAATCGTTTATCCGGCTGCAATCGTCACCGCCGGCGGCGATGGCGTCGCCTATCACGATCGCGATGGCCGCGCCTTTGCGCTTGCTGCCATTCCGGTGAAGGTGGTCAGCACCCATGGCGCAGGTGACGAATTCGTCGGTGCCTTTGCGGCTGCGCTTGCTCGCGGCGAGCCCACCGAGGCCGCCATCGCCGCCGCGAATGCCGCCGCCGCCCTGCTGGTCTCGACGCCGGAGGCGGATCGCCAGACGCCCCCTCAAAAGATCCAAGGCGGCGTGCACCGTCCAGAGTAGCCCTCGGTTTACCGATCTAGACAACTGGTGCAATGTTGGTTTGGAGGATCGAGATCGTGCCATTCGTCAGTATCGGCGGCATTACGTTGCACCATCGCCTTATCGCCGGGACGGCTGCTGCGCGCCCGATCATCTTCATCAATTCGCTCGGCACCGACTTGCGGATCTGGGACGATGTCGTCGCACGGCTTGCCGGTGAGATGCCGATGCTTGTCTATGACAAGC
>NZ_RZSV01000255.1:0-7139 GCF_004023205.1 Mesorhizobium sp. M1A.F.Ca.IN.020.03.2.1
GTCTCCGCACGGAGCGTCAGATCTGCAAACATAGATATCGTAGACGATGTTCGCGATCAAATACGCTCGCGATTCTGCTCAACCCGAGTGTCTGCATGGCCTGAGATGCCGTCCGGCGTGGGTTCTTTTGAGCCCGGCCGATCAGCAGCGACTGGCGCATTTCCCCTCAATCGAGCCTTGACGAGAGCCGAAGATCGTATACGATATCCAATTGGAAGCCGCGGCTCTGGGGACTCCCGAATGCGAAGCACGAAAGTCATCCATGTTGTTTCCTGCCACGCGGAGGGCGAAGTCGGGGATGTCATCGTTGGCGGGGTGTCTCCTCCGCCGGGAGACACTGTCTGGGACCAGCGCAAATGGATCGCAGAAGACAACCGACTTCGTAACTTCGTTCTTAACGAACCGCGCGGCGGCGTCTTCCGGCACGTCAACCTTCTGGTCCCTCCGAAGCATCCCGATGCGCAGATGGCTTGGATCATAATGGAACCGGAAGATACGCCCCCGATGTCCGGCTCCAATTCGATCTGCGTGTCGACGGTAATTCTGGACACCGGGATCATCCCCATGCAGGAGCCGGTAACCGAAATGGTGCTCGAGGCGCCGGGCGGTCTGGTACGCGTGCGGGCCGACTGTGCCGGAGGAAAAGCCCAGCGCATCACGGTCGAAAACGTACCATCATTCGCCAACAGGGTCGGTGTGCCGCTTGAGGTCGATGGCCTCGGTACCATCACGGTCGACACGGCCTATGGAGGCGACAGTTTCGTCGTCGTGGACGCACCTGCCCTAGGGTTAGCGCTTGAAACCGACGAGGCTCGTGATCTCGCCGAACTTGGGGTGCGCATCACCGATGCGGCCAATCGACAAATGGCGTTCTCCCACCCTGAGCGTCCCGATTGGCGCCACCATTCGTTCTGTCTTTTTGCCGGCGCCATCACCCAGGATGGCAACCGCCTCCGCGCAAAATCGGTCGTTTCGATAAAACCTGGCAAGCTCGACCGATCGCCGACCGGAACGGCGGTGTCGGCCCGCATGGCGCTCTTGCACGCGAAGGGTCAAATGACAGCCGAGGATTGCTTCACCGGTGTGTCCATCATCGGGTCAGAATTTCACGGCAAGATTCTCGGCACCACGCAGGTTGTCGGTATGCCCGCAATACGCCCCCAGATCAGCGGTCGCGGTTGGATCACCGGCATCCATCAGCACATGCTGGATCCTGAAGATCCTTGGCCGGCGGGCTATCGCGTGGCGGACACCTGGCCGATGAAGCGTGCGAAGGTGTGAAGGTGGTTCTTCGCCCGGCATCTTTCTCCAGCTCATGCCCCAGAAAGCTTGACGCTCAACAAAGCTCGTATACGATATTCGAAATGCCGCAGGATGGAGCGAGTTCTCACTATCTCAGGCAAGACAGCTGGACGCACGCTCACGCTGCAGGCGCCATCTACAGCTGAAAAAAAGTGCACCAGGATGGCCAATGTTTCGCAACATGGGAGGAAAAAATGACAATCTTCAAAAGCAACGGTGATCGCGTTCCTGCCGCCATCGAGGCGATGGCTAAAGAAGCGCGCGTGGGCCGCGTGGACCGGCGCGAATTCCTGGCGCTGGCAAGCGCCTTCGGCGCGTCGACGGCGTTCGCCTATGGCATGATCGGCCTTGCCGCGCCGACAAAAGCCCTGGCGCAAGAGCCGAAGAAAGGCGGAACGCTGCATGTCGCGATGTCGGTCAAGGCGCAGAAGGACCCGCGCACCTATGACTGGACGGAGATGGCGAATGTCACCCGCACCTGGCTGGAGCCGCTCGTGCGCTACACGCACCAGTTCACCTTCGAGCCGGTGCTGCTCGAAAGCTGGGACGTCAACGACGACGCCACCGAATACACGCTGCATCTGCGCAAAGGCGTCACCTGGAACAACGGCGATGCCTTCAACGCCGATGACGTCGTCTTCAACCTCAATCGCTGGTGCGAGAAGGGGGCTTCCGGCAATTCCATGGCCGCCCGCGTCGGCGCGCTGGTCGACGCCAAGACCGGCAAGGCAAGGGATGGCGCGATCACCAAGGTCGATGACCATACGGTCAAGCTGAAGCTGTCCGAAGCCGATATCGCGATCATCCCGGGCTTCACCGACTATCCGGCGCTGGTCGTGCATCGCAACTTCGACAAGGATGGCGCCGATCCGATCAAGAAGCCGATCGGCACCGGCGCTTTCGAGCTGGTGTCTTACGATGTGGGCCAGAAAGCCGTGGTCAAGCGCCGCGAGAACGGCAAGTGGTGGGGCGGCGAAGCGCCGCTCGACGGGGTCGAGTTCATCGACTACGGCACCGACTTCAACGCCACGCTGAATGCCTTCGATTCCGGCGAGATCGATCTCGATTTCGAGACGCCGGCCGACTTCATCGACCCCCTAGACAAGATGGAGCTGGTGAAATCGGAAGTCGCGACGGCGACCACGCTCGTTGCGCGCACCAACATCACCCACAAGCCTTACGATGACAAACGGGTGCGCAATGCGCTGCAGATGGCGGTCGACAACAACCAGGTCATGCAGCTCGGCTACGCCGGCCGCGGCACGGTCGGCGAGAACCACCATGTCAGCCCGATCCATCCGGAATATTACCCGCTGCCGAAGAAGGAACGGGACGCGGCGGGCGCCAAGAAGCTGATGGCCGACGCCGGGCAGGCCGACTTCGAGCACGAGCTGATCACGGTCGAGGACGAATGGCAGAAGAACACCGGCGACGCGATCGCCGGCCAGTTGCGCGATGCCGGCATCAAGGTGAAGCGCACGGTGCTGCCCGGTTCGACCTTCTGGAACGACTGGACGAAATATCCTTATTCCATGACCATCTGGTACATGCGCCCGCTCGGCGTGCAGGTGCTGGCGCTGGGCTACCGTACCGGCGAGGCCTGGAACGAGACCGCGTTCTCGAACCCGGATTTCGACGCCAAGCTCAAGGAGGCGCTGTCGCAGATCGACGTCGCCAAGCGCAAGGAGGTGATGAAGGACGTCGAGCAGATCCTGCAGGACTCCGGCGTCATCATCCAGCCGTTCTGGCAGAAGCTCTACTGCCACATGAACAAGAAGGTGAAGAACTACGCCATGCACCAGACCTATCAAATGGACTTCCAGAACGTCTGGCTGGAAGCTTAAGGCGCGCAGCGCAAGGACTTCATGCGCCGTGAAAAAGCCGATATGCAGGATGCGTGGTGGTGATCGTGCCACCACGCCGCCGACCATCCGGAGATCCTGCATGAGACCGATGATGCTGGCAGTTGCCATCTCGATCGCCTTGCCTGCCGCGGCACTCGCCGGGCCGGCTTCCAACGCCGTGAAGTTCTTCTATGTGCCTGAAGTGAAGTTCGAGGCGGACGCGAAATACCGCGACCGCTTCACCGAGCCGGTCACCAAGCTCTTCGAAGCCAACGACAAGGCCCGCAAGGAGAAGCCCGACGAGGTATCCTGCATCGACTTCGACCCAGGCCTCGACGCCCAGGATTTCGACCAGAAGACCGTGTCGAAGACGCTGAAGCTTGCCGAGGCCGTCAATGGCGACACCGCCGAGGTGACGGCAAGCTTCAATCTTTTCCCGGAAGGCGATGACTCCAAACGCGAAATGGTGTGGTCGCTGAAGAAAGTGGACGGCAAGTGGAAGATCGCCGACATCACCTCCAAAACCAGCGACTGGACGCTCAGCGCGCTGGAATGCGGCTCCTCGACGGAGTGACGCCGTGCTTCGGCGTCTGGTCCTCGCGCTGTCGAGCTTGTCGATGCTGACCGCGGGGCTGAACGGCGGCGCCTACGGGCAAGGACTGTTCGGCTCGCCGCCGCCGAACGCGTCCTCTGGCGACAATGCGCCGGCGATCGAGAAGTCGGCGCCGGCCACAACGCCTGAAAGCAAGCTGGCCGAACCGGCGCCAGCTGCGCCCGTCCTGCCCGGATCGCCGACGGCGGTGGTGAAGCCCTTCTACGAGCATCTCGGGCTGGAATTGGACCCCAGCCAGCGCAAGAACTTCAGCGATCCGGCGAAGAGCGTACTCGACAAAGCCGGCGCGCTGCGCGCCTCGGGTCAGGGCGAGTGCCTCGATCCCAACATGGCGCTCGACAATGCCGATTACGACAAGCTCGCCATCGACAAGAGCCTGCGCACCATCGAAGCGATCAATGGTGACGAGGCCAAGGTGGTGGTCGTCTTCGTCGTCGAAGGCCACCAGCACCGTCTCGAATGGAAGCTGAAGAAGGTCGGCGGCGACTGGAAGATCTCCGACCTCCTGTCGGTCACCGGCGAATGGGCGCTCAGCCAGTACCAGTGCGAATGATGAAGTCGCGGTCAGGGCATCACAGATGAAACTCCGTGCTATCCTTGCGGCGGCGATTATCGGATTTTGCGCGGCCGACTGGGCGGCTGGAACAACGCTGATCGCCCGCGGGCTCCGTCAGAACTTGACGGCGCCGAGCGAGGTGCCCGTCGAGCGCGTCGTGCTCAACCAGGCTGGTGCGCCCGAACTTGTCGGTTGGGTGATTGGTCGAAAGGACAGTTGCGGTGCGATCGTCCTGTTGCACGGGCGCGGCGCCAACAGGCTAGCGATGCTGCAACGCGCAAAACTGCTATCCGATAGCGGCTATTCGGTTGCCCTGTTCGATCTGTCGGGGCACGGCGAGAGCGGCGGAACCGTACAAGGCTTCGGCTACTTTGAAGGGCAGGACGCTGTCCGCATCCTGACATATGCCCGACAGCGCTTCCCCGGGCAAAAGATCGGCGCCGTGGGATCCTCGCTGGGAGCGGCAGCCTTTGTCTTTGCTGCACCGAAGGCGATCGCCGATGCCTACGTGCTGGAACAGCTCTACGCGACATTGCGCGAGACGACGGCTCGTCGAATGCCGTTCAGCATGCTGCGTAGCCTCCAAGCGGATGTCCTTCTGGCGCAGATGCCGCTTCGGCTCGGAATAAGCGCCGACGATGTCAGGCCGGTCGACCGCCTCGGCAAAATCGGCAAGCCGTTACTCTTGCTCGCCGGCGGCGAGGATCCCTTTATAGACCACGGGCAGGTAATGGCGCTGAAAAAAGCCGCTGCCTCGCAATTGGTCTGGTTCAACGGCGCCGGTCATGTCGATCTGTTGCGCCACGACCAGCAACGCTATCGCATTTCGGTCGTTCCGTTTCTTGCGACCAACCTGTGCCGAACCAATGCGGCCGGCCATGTCTGATGGCCGCTCGATAAACTCACCCGCGCCCGCGATATGGCGCGACCCCGGTGTCGGGCAGCCAGGCGCCTTCGGGCGGCGCGCCGGTCTGCCAGAAGACGTCGATGGGGATGCCGCCCCGCGGGAACCAGTAGCCGCCGACGCGCAGCCAGAGCGGCTTGGTCGCTTCGACGATGCGGCGGCCGATCATGACGGTGCATTCCTCGTGAAAGGCGCCATGGTTGCGGAACGAGGTCATGAACAGCTTCAGCGACTTCGATTCCACCAGCGTCTTGTCGGGCGCGTAGTCGATGACGATGTGGGCGAAGTCGGGCTGGCCGGTGACCGGGCAGAGCGAGGTGAATTCCGGGCAGGTGAAGCGCACGATCGCGGGCGGGCCGTCGCCTCGCTCGAACGGCACGGTTTCCAGGACTGCCTGTTCGGGACTCTGCGGCGTCTCGACGTGTTTGCCGAGCTGGGTCAGGTTTTTGGCGTCGGTCATCGATGGCTCCTCGCTGCCGCCGATGATTGCAAGGGCGGCAGGTGCAATCAGTTGAAAGTGCGCCGCGATCGAACGGACCCGGCGTGTTTGGCGGCTCATTAGCATTGGAGCGAAAGCCGCGCAGCGGTTTTCGGATGAATCCGATGCGTGAAATGGAAGCGGGAGCAGCGCCCGCGCAATTTGATACGGCAGGAAGACGATGACCAGCAACGACCCGCTTCTCCAACCTTATCCGCTCAAGCACCTGACGCTGAAGAACCGGGTGATGTCAACCAGCCATGAGCCGGCTTATTCCGAGGACGGCATGCCGAAGGAGCGCTACCGGCTCTACCACGCCGAGAAGGCCAAGGGCGGCATGGCGCTGACGATGACAGCGGGCTCTGCCATCGTGTCACGCGACAGCCCGGCCGCCTTCGGCAACCTGCATGTCTATGACGACGCCATCGTGCCGTGGCTCGCCGAACTTGCGGATGCCTGTCATGAGCATGACTGCAAGGTCATGATCCAGATCACCCATCTCGGTCGCCGCACCGGCTGGAACAAGGCCGACTGGCTGCCGGTGCTTTCCGCCTCGCCGGTGCGCGAGCCGGCGCATCGCGCCTTTCCCAAGACCATCGAGGACTGGGACATCGAGCGCATCGTTGCCGATTATGCTTCCGCCGCCCAGCGCTGCCAGGCGGCCGGCCTCGACGGCATCGAATTCGAATCCTACGGCCATCTGATGGACGGCTTCTGGTCGCCCGCCACCAACCATCGCGACGATGATTTCGGCGGCTCGCTCGACAACCGGCTGCGCTTCACCAACATGGTGCTGGATGCGGTTCGCGCCGCGGTCGGCGAGAAATTCGTCGTCGGCATCCGCATGGTCGCCGACGAGGATTTCGAAAAAGGCCTGTCGAAGGAGGAGGGCGTCGAGATCGCGAAACGTCTGGCTCGCTCCGGCAAGGTCGATTTCCTCAACATCATCCGCGGCTCGATCGAGACCGACGCGGCGCTGACCAAGGTCATCCCGGTGACCGGCATGCGCTCGTCGCCGCATCTCGATTTCGCCGGCGAGGTGAGGGCGGCGACGAAATTCCCGACTTTCCACGCGGCGCGGATCTCCGATGTCGCGACCGCGCGTCATGCGATCGCCTCCGGCAAGCTCGACATGGTCGGCATGACGCGCGCCCATATCGCCGATCCGCATATCATCAGGAAAGTGATGGAAGGGCGCGAGCACGAGATCCGGCCTTGCGTCGGCGCCACCTACTGCCTCGATCGCATCTATGAAGGCGGTGAGGCGCTCTGCGTCCACAACGCCGCCACCGGCCGCGAAGCGACGATCCCGCATGTCATCGCGAAAAGCGAAGGGCCGAAGAGGCGGGTGGTGGTCGTCGGCGCCGGGGCGGGCGGTCTGGAAGCCGCGCGTGTCGCCGCCGAACGCGGCCATCAGTTGATGGTCCTCGAAGCGTCCAGCC
>NZ_RZSV01000256.1:0-7130 GCF_004023205.1 Mesorhizobium sp. M1A.F.Ca.IN.020.03.2.1
GATGCAGTTCACACCCGTCGCCGTGATGGTCGTGCCGCCGCTTGGCATGTTCGTCTATTTCCTGACGATCGTGGCGACCGGCATGCAGACTCTGATCTTTGCGCTTATTGCCGAGGTCTTCTCGTTGCGGAGCTTCTGGCTGCATATGCTGTTCGGCGGCGTGGTTGCGGCCGCCGGTTTCATGCTGCTCTCGCCGGGCGCGCCGCACGATCCGGAACGCTGGGCCGACCTTGGCATCATCGTCGCGGCCGGGCTGGTGGCCGGTTTCGTTTATTGGCTCATTGCCGGACGTGATGCCGGTTTCAGGCGGCCGCTCATCGAGCGCTTAGGTTGACGGTGCGCGCACCGCTTCGGTCGCATCCAGCGCCTGCATCAGCTTCGAATCGCGATCGTAGACGTCGTCGAAATATTCGACCTTGCCGGACATGTCCGGCCAAGCGGTGAAATAGGCGACATAGACCGGGATGACGCGCGTGACATTCTCGGTCGAATGACCATGCTTCAGCTTCTCGGCGATGTCGTCGACCGACGTGCCGAGCACAGCGGCCGCCATGCCGCGCGGATCCTGCAGGCGTATGCAGCCATGGCTCAGCGCGCGCATGTCGCGCCCGAAGAACGACTTCTGCGGCGTGTCGTGCATGTAGATGGCGTGCTTGTTGGGGAAGAGGATCTTCAACTCGCCAAGCGCATTGGCCTCGCTCGGCTGCTGGCGCACGCTGAACGGGATTTTGGCACCGTAGGCGCCCCAGTCCACCGCCGCAGAGGGAACTCGCCTGCCGCTGGAATCCGTCACCTCATAGCCGGCGCGGTCCAGATAGCCCGGATCGCTGCGCAGCCTCGGCAGCATCTCGTTGACGATGATCGACTGCGGCACGCCCCAATAGGGGTGGAAGTCGACCTGCTTGATCTGGTTGTAGAAAAATGCGGTCTGGTTGGTGACCTTGCCGATGACCACGCGGGTCTTCAGCTTCTCCTCGCCGTTGTCGATGTAGCTTGCGGTGAAGGCCGGCTGGTTGATGAAGACGCGCGGGCTGCCAAGATCGGAGGGGAGCCAGCGCAGCTCTTCAAGCGCCGCCATGACCTTCTCGACCTTGTCGGCCTTGGACGTTCCGGCGAGCGAGGCGACGGTACGCGGGCCGATGACGCCGTCGCCCTTCATGCCGGCCCGCTTCTGCACCGCCTTGATCACTGGCACCAGTTCAGGATCGTAAACCTCGCTCTTGCCGAGCCGGGCGAGGGTCTCGCCAAAGTCACCGCCCATCTCGTCATCGAGGTTGCGCGCGATCAAAGTCAAAAGCTTGGGCAGTTCCGGGCTGCTTTCACCGGGCTTCAGGAGCAGCTTCGGATCGACGACGATCTCGTTCTCCTCGCTTGCCTGGAGCGACTCCAACTCGACGCGCAGCGCCTGATATTCAGGGTTCTGCGGGTGCCGCGATTCGAGATAGGTGCGCACCTCTCGCGTGTGCGCCAGCGTCTTCAGCACGCCTTCGAGATCGAGCGGCTTGCCCGGAAAATCGTAATAGCCGGTCATGCGGTTCGGATCGACTCGGCCGCTCTGGGCGTCATGGGCGTAGCGCAGCACGCGCGCCGATAGCGCCATCTCGAAGCGAACCAGTTCCTTGGTCCGCGCTTCGGGCAAGGCGGCATTCGTGGCCGCCGCAGGAACATCGACGGAATAATCGGCAGGCGTCAGGCCATAGCTCGCCGCTCCGCCAAGCACCCGCACGGCATCCTGCGCCCTGCTGTTGGGTGCATCCCCTGTCACCCAGATGAAATCCGGATTGGCCGAATAGTAGGCGATGAGCGCCTTGGCGGTATCGGGCTCGGCAAAGAGTTCATAATCGCTCAGGCCCGCCAGCGCGTCGCGGAACGCGCTTCCGGTTACGGAGGGCACAAAGGCAGCATCTTGCGCGGTCGCGGGCGGCGGAGCGGGCAGCAGCGACTTGAAGTCGACGCGCACAAGCTTGTCGGCCCTGTAGGTATTGTAGGTCGGGCTGCTGATCCTGACGCTACCGCCTGTGCCAGGCTGCACCTTGCGCGGCTTCGGCGGCGGCGGAAATTCTCCTTGGGAATTGTGCCGGATGCCGCCGCCGAACAGCATGTCGAACAGCCCCTGCGCGCTCGCCGGCTGCTGGCCGAAGGCAAGCGCCGTCGCGATCGCGATCGGCATGACGGCCATTTTGTTCCCGAGGATTTTCATGCTTCACCCGCACCGGTTGAAACCGGTTTCCCGTTCCGCGCCGCTAGACGGTCCCGCCCTCCGCATGGCGGATGTAATGCGCGACTGTACCGATTCATACTGATTCCGTTAAGCTTCCATAAATTTTCGCGACCGTGTTGCAGAACAGTTTCACATCCGTGTGAGACACAATGCGGCAGGGCGGCTCCCGGTTTCAGACGCCTCGGTAACAATCAGGCGTTGGCGCTGTGCGGCCTTGGCGACCATGGCCGACCTTCCCTCCTGACAAACATCGGCCCGTGACAAACAGCAGTCTTTATGATCGAAATTCCGGCGGGCGCGAGCCATGGCCTGGAGGATGCGCAGTGAAGAAGGGATATCGCGAACTTCTCGACGAGGCGAATGCCGAGATCGAGGTGGTTTCGCCTGAGGAAGCTGCCGGGCTGCTGGAGGATGACGGCACCATCTTCGTCGACCTACGTGACCCCCGCGAGGTCGAGCGCGACGGCAAGATTCCCGGCGCCAAGCATGTGACGCGCGGTATGCTCGAATTCTGGATCGACCCCGAAAGCCCTTACCACAAGCCGTTCTTCGCCTCCGGCAAGACCTTCGTCTTCTTCTGCGCCGGCGGCTGGCGGTCGGCGCTGGCGACCAAGACGGCGCAGGACATGGGTCTCGCCCCGGTCAAACACATCCTTGGCGGCTACACAGCCTGGAAGGCTGCCGGCCTGCCGGTCGAGCCAGGGCAGAAGAAGAAGGCCGACTGAGCCATTCGCAACTACGGACGGAAGACGCCAGCAGGCGTCTCCCGCAGTCATTTTCAATGCAGCGCCGGTTGCCGTTCCTCGGCGACGAAGCCCACGGCGCGCGCGACGACATCCTTGTCGGCAAGGATGCGGCGGTGGCCAAGCCCTTCGGCCCAATGCAAGCTCACATGATCGCCGGCTCCCGCATATCGTTTTGCGTGATCGGCATGGACTTCGCGGTCGTCCGGCGCATGAATGATCAGCGTCGGCACCGGAGTCTCGGCGAGCTGGCGGTCGCCCGTGAAATCGCTGAGCGGCCGTCCCGACAAATGCTTCACCCGATCCGCCATGGCGACCCGAGAGCGCGGCCCGACATTGAGCCGGTGGCTGAAATCGTCGAAGATCGCCGGCAGCGAGCTCGGCGCCGCGATTAGAACCAGTTTCTCGGCCGCAAGCGGCGGCATGCCTTTCACCGAAGCGGCAACCGCATTGGCGGCGACGGCGCCGCCGAAGGAATGGCCGACGGCAGCGGCAAACGGGCCGAACCATTCGCCTGCGACTCGCACGGCGTCGACCGCGGTCACCATGTTGAGATGTCGGCCGAGCGAATGGCCGTGGCCCGGCAGGTCAAGCGAGACCACCTTGTAGCCGGCGTCGCGAAACCCATCGATCAGAGTTCGCATATATTCGGTGCGCGAGCGCCAGCCATGGATGACAAGCACGGTACCGCGGGAGCCCCTGCCCGGCCCCGGCCGGAACTCATGCACCGCAACGCAATCCGCCTTCGTCTTCAGCCGGTGATGGCGCGCCTCGGCCATGAAGCCTGCAGCGCGCTCGACCGCGCGGCGCTCGCCATCGCTCAAGGCCTTGACGTTTGCCGTGCGGCAGAACAATTCGAACGCGGCGCGGCCACTGAGACGCGGCGCGACATGCTCGGCCGCGCCGAAGACGCCTCGGATGACCTTCAATCCAAATGATGCCATAGTGTCGGTCCAACCATTCGTTCAAGCATGAACATAATAGTTCAAACATGAACATTAAGCAAGAGCTGCCCTGGGACAATCCGCGCTTCCGCAACTGGGTTGCGGTGGCGCGCGCCTGCCATGTGCTGGAGCGCACGCTGGCGGTGAAGCTGGCGCCGCTCGACCTCAAACCGGCGCAGCTCGACGTGCTGATGAACCTCTACCGTCATCCCGGGATGTCGCAGCACGACCTTGCCCGCAAGCTCTTGGTCGGCCGCTCGAACATCACGATGCTGTTGCCGCAACTGGAAGCCCGCGGCCTGCTGCGTCGTGAGGGCGACGAAAAGGACAAGCGGGTGCTGCGGTTGAACCTCACCGAAGCCGGCGAGGCCCTGCTGATGCGGGCGCTGAAAGTGCATATGGCGCTCATCGAGAAGGCAATGAGCCAGTCGACGCCGGAGCAGTGCGACATGATCGGCGAGCAGATGCGCAAGATCGCCGATGTCCTGAAGGAGGCCTGACCGGGCGCTCTCGAGGCCGCTACCACATGGTCTTCTTTGCCCGCTCCGGCCATTCCTTGTCATATGCGGCGCCATTGATATTCCTGCGGCTGGTGATCTCGAGGATCTGGCCGGGCGTCGGCAGCGACTTCGGGTCGACATGCTTTGCCGGGTTCCAGAGCTCCGAGCGCACGATGGCGCGTGCGCACTGGAAATAGACCGCGTCGACGGCGACAACGGTGACCGACCCAGCCGGCTTGCCATCGACCATGAAGGACGCGCAAAGCTCGGCATCGGCTGTGATATGGGCGCGGCCGTTGACGCGCAGCGTCGTGCCGGAGCCCGGCACAAGGAAGAGCAGCCCGACGCGCGGATCGCGAATGATGTTCTTCAGCGAATCGGCGCGGTTGTTGCCGCGCCTGTCGGGCATCATCAGCGTTTTTTCGTCCAGGAGGCGCACGAAGCCGGCGAGATCGCCGCGCGGCGAGCAGTCCAGCCCCTCCGGCCCGCAGGTCGCCAGCGCCACGAAAGGCGAGGCTTCAATGAAGGCTGCATATTCGGGGATCACATGGTCAAGCTCCTTGACGACCGAGGCCTCGCCAGGCAGGCCGTAGAGGGCTTCGAGCTGTTCGACCGATGTGATGAGCGACATCTTTTCAGCCTCCTGACCTTTTGCCGGCGCTACTCTATGTCCATGACGCTTTGACGACACCCAGTCAAACGTCTTGGCGCCAGGCTAGCGGTCGCGGCTGAGCCCCTTCTCGGCCAGCTCGGCGAGGTAGGCGTTCCAGCGCTCGTCCTTTTCATGCCCGAGCGTGTGAAGATAGTTCCAGGTGAAGATGCCGGTGTCGTGGAAATCGTCGAAGGTGATGCGCACCGCGTAATTGCCGACCGGCTCGATCTTAAGAATCGCGACATTGCGCTTGCCGGGCACAGTCACGCGCTGATCCGGCGAATGGCCCTGCACCTCGGCAGAAGGCGAGGCCACGCGCAAGAACTCCGCCGGCAGTTCGAACGGCTGATGCCCGGCAAAGGTCACGGTGAGCAGCTTGCGGTCCTTCGAGACCCTGAGTTCCTTCGGCGCCGTCATGTTTCTTCCTATATGCGTTGCGCCCTTCCCTACGCCGGTTCGCGCAGTGCGAAAAGGTGATAGAAGGCAGCCGACAGAGAATGTCGGTCGGGGAATGTTACCAAAGATCGAGAGCTTCTATCTTGAATGCGCGGTTGGATCGTATCACATAGCCGTATATAACGACGCTGCTCAGGCCACGGAAGCGCTTGCAATGGACATGATCGACCCCTTCGGTCGCACGATCAGCTATCTGCGCGTGTCGGTTACCGACCGCTGCGATTTCCGTTGCACCTATTGCATGGCCGAGGACATGACCTTTTTGCCCAAGAAGGATCTGCTCTCGCTCGAGGAGCTCGACCGGCTCTGCAGCGTCTTCATCGAAAAGGGCGTCAGGAAGCTGAGGCTGACCGGCGGCGAGCCGCTGGTGCGCAAGAACATCATGCACCTGGTTCGCCAGCTGTCGCGGCATCTTGAGAGCGGCGCGCTGGAAGAGCTGACGCTCACCACCAACGGCTCGCAGCTGTCGCGCTTTGCCGCCGAGCTCGCCGACTGCGGCGTGAAGCGCATCAATGTCTCGCTTGACACGCTCGACGCCGACAAATTCCGCCAGATCACCCGCTGGGGCAATCTCGGCAAGGTCATGGAAGGCATCGACGCCGCGCAAGCGGCGGGCCTGAAGGTCAAGCTCAATGCCGTGGCGCTGCGCGACTTCAACGACGCTGAAATACCGGAGATGCTGCGCTGGGCGCATGGTCGCGGCATGGATCTGACGGTCATCGAGACCATGCCGATGGGCGAGATCGACGCCGACCGCACGGACCAGTATCTGCCGCTGTCGCTGCTGCGCGCCTCGCTTGAGCGCCAGTTCACGCTGACCGACATTCCTTATAAGACCGGCGGCCCTGCCCGCTATGTCCAGGTCGCCGAGACCGGCGGTCGGCTCGGTTTCATCACCCCGATGACGCATAATTTCTGCGAAAGCTGCAACCGCGTCCGGCTGACTTGCACCGGCACGCTCTATATGTGCCTCGGCCAGGAGGACGCCGCCGACCTGAGAGCGCCGCTGCGCGCCTCCGAAGGCAATGAGCTGGTCGGCGAGGCCATAGACGAGGCGATCGGGCGCAAGCCGAAGGGCCATGATTTCGTCATCGACCGCCGCACCAGCCGACCCTCGGTATCGCGCCATATGAGCGTCACCGGCGGCTGATTTTTTCTCCGATTTGGTGCAGGATCACCCTCGGTCACGGACCTTGGGGGCATCATGAAGTGTGTTCATCTCGTCCAGGGCGCGCCTTTGGTGATCGCCTTCTCATTGCTGACGATTGCGACGACAGCGGCAATCGCAAAGCCGTTCACCTACGTCAATGCGCGCTTCGGCACGTCCTGCACCTTTCCCGACGAGATTTTCAGCGACCGCTTGCCCGAGCCAGAAAACGGCGATGGGCAGCAATGGAGCGCGCCCGACGGCGCCAGCCTGACCTGCTCGGGCATTTATAACATCGACAACGACACTCCGAAGGGCTTCGTCGCCGACGAAAAGGCAAACACCGGGCCGGGCTACAAGATCACTTACAGCAAGTCCGGGAAGAATTGGGCGGTGGTTTCTGGCGTCAAGGGCGACAAGGTCTTCTACGAACGGCGCCTGTTCGGAAAGGATGCTGTCATCCGCAC
>NZ_RZSV01000257.1:0-7092 GCF_004023205.1 Mesorhizobium sp. M1A.F.Ca.IN.020.03.2.1
AGGATCTTGAGGTCGATCGGATCGAGTTTCGCTGCCGCCATGCCGGCCCCGCTTTTTGTTCCGGACACCATGACGATGCATTATTTCGATTGTCAATTGCACTGATTTCGATCTCTAATAAAGTCATGACATTATGGCAGCCAGATCCTGCGCTCATCCGCCGCCCGGCCTACCTCTCGCTGGCCGATCAGTTCGCGCGCGCCATCCATGACGGAAAGCTCGCCAATGGCGCGCGACTGCCGACGCACCGGCGGCTTGCCGACGACCTGAAACTTTCGGTCCAGACGGTCAGCCGCGCCTATGAGGAACTGATCCGCCGCGGTCTGATTGCCGGCGAGGTCGGCCGCGGCAGCTTCGTGCAGACGCAGCGCCGGGAGCCGGAGCCGCCCTACCTTCCGGAACGGTTGGGCGAGGTCATCGACCTCTCGATCCTGAAGCCGGTCTGCGAGCCGATGCATCTGGAGAAGCTGAAGGAGGCGTTGGGGTGGCTGGCCGAGAACCTGCCGTCGAGTTCGGCGCTGTCGTTCCGGCCGAACATGGTGTTCCCGCGTCATCGCACGGTGGCGGTCGAATGGCTGAAGCTCTGCGGCCTCGACGCCTCACCGCAGAACATCAGCCTCACCAACGGCGCCACTGCCGGCATGACGGTGGCGCTGATGAGCGTCGCACCGCCCGGTTCGAGGGTCGCCACCGAGGCCATCGGCCACCACACGCTGGTGCCGCTCGCCCGCTACCTCGGCTTCAACCTCGAGGGCCTGCCGATCGACGGCAACGGCCTGATCCCGGAAGCCTTGGACGAGGCCTGCCGTCTCTCGGACATTCGCGCCGTTTTCGTCCAGCCTTCGGTCATCAACCCGACGGCTACCTTGATGGACGCCAGCCGGCGCGAGCAGATCGCCGCGGTCGCGCGCAAACATGACATCGCCATCATCGAGAACGACGTGCTCGGGCCGCTCGTCGAAGGCCGGCCTCCGGCGGTTGCCGCCTTCGCGCCCGAGCGGACGCTCTACGTCACCTCCTTCACCAAGATAACCGTGCCCGGCCTGCGGATCGGCTATCTCGCCGTGCCCGACCGCTATGTCGCGGCGGTCGCCAACCGCCATCTCGTCTCGAACTGGATGGCGACGCCGATGGTGGCGGAAATCGCGACGCGGTGGGTGAATGACGGCACGGCTTTTGAGTTGGTCAGCTGGCAACGCGGGGCGTTGAGACGCCGGCAGGAAATCGCAGCCGAAATGCTGGCCGGCGTCGACTATCGCTCCCATCGCGACGGGCTGCATCTGTGGCTCGAATTGCCGGGCGACCGCGCCGAGGAGAGCTTCGTTGCGCAGGCGCGCCTGCGCGGCGTGGCGATTGCCCCGGGCACGTCGTTCCGCATCGCCGACACGCCGTGGCATCCGGCCGTGCGCATCTCGCTCGGCTCGACCACCGAAGGGGAACTGCGCTCGGGCTTGAGCGTTGTCGCCAAGCTCCTGCTGGGCGATCCGGAGCATCTTCTGCTCGCCATCTGATGCAAAAGCGGATCGCCAATTGCCCTGAAATTGTGCAGCGCTCGAAAAATTGTCATGATATTATTTTCCTAATTGACATGATTTAGCGCGTTTCGCATCGTTAGGAGCATAGGCCGCTTCAGAACGGGGAAATGGATTGCCCGCGCCCATCATCAAGGTCGACGCCATTTCGAAGAGCTTCGGCGCCTTCAAGGTGCTGGACGGCCTGTCGATGCAGGTCATGCCAGGCGAGAAGCTGGCGCTGATCGGCCCATCCGGATCGGGCAAGACGACGATCCTGCGCATCCTGATGACGCTGGAAAAGATCGACGGCGGCCATATCCAGATCGACGGCGAGCAGCTCTATCACATGGAGCGCAACGGCCAGCTGGTGCCGGCCGACGAGCGGCACCTGGCCAAGATGCGCCAGAAGATCGGCATGGTCTTCCAGCTCTTCAATCTTTTCCCGCACAAATGCGTCATGGACAATGTCACGCTGGCGCCGATGCTGACCAAGGGCGTGGCGCGAGCCGCCGCCGAAAAACGGGCGATGGAACTGCTCGACATGGTGGGCCTCGCCGATAAGGCGAAGAGCATGCCGGCACAGCTTTCCGGCGGCCAGAAGCAGCGCGTCGCGATCGCCCGCGCGCTGGCGCTGTCGCCAAAGATCATGCTGTTCGACGAGGTCACCTCGGCGCTCGACCCCGAGCTGGTCGAGGAGGTGCTCAATGTCATGCGCAAGCTCGCCGCCGAAACCGACATGACGATGTTGCTCGTCACTCATGAGATGGGCTTTGCCCACGACTTCGCCGATCGCGTGCTGTTCTTCGATCGCGGCAGGATCGTCGAGGAAGGCAAGCCCGATGAGATTTTCCGCCATCCCAAGCAGGAACGCACGCAGGGCTTCCTGAAGAAGATCATCGCGGCCGGACATCGCGTCTGACCGTCATGCCAGGGCGGCGAAGCCGTCCCGAAAGCCAGAAACGGGTGGCAAGGACGCCATCCGAACCGAGCGAACCAAGAAGAGAAACAAGGAGTTGGGAACGATGAAGAAACTTGGCATCCTGGCTGGCGTCGCCGGTCTCGCCGTAAGCACCATGCTGCTCGCCTCCGGCGCGCGTTCGGCAGACGACGCAAAGCTCGAGCAGCTCAAGCAGCAGGGCTTTGCCCGCGTCGCCATTGCCAACGAGCCGCCCTACACGGCGGTCGCCGCGGACGGCAAGGTCTCGGGCGCTGCACCCGACGTAGCGCGCGAGATCTTCAAGCGCCTCGGCGTCAACGATATCGTCGCCTCCATCTCTGAATACGGCGCCATGATCCCCGGCCTGCAGGCCGGCCGCTTCGACGTCGTCACCGCCGGCCTGTTCATGAAGCCTGAGCGCTGCGCGGCGGTCGCCTATTCCGAGCCGGTGCTGTGCGATGCGGAAGCGATGCTGGTGAAGAAGGGCAACCCGAAGGGTTTCAAGAGCTATGAGGACGTCGCCAAGGACACGTCGGCCACTATCGGCGCGCCGGGCGGCGGCACCGAGGAGAAGCTGGCGCTCAATGCCGGCGTGCCGCGCGACCGCGTCATCGTCGTGCCGGACGGCCAGAGCGGCCTGAAGATGGTGCAGGACGGCCGCATCGATGCCTATTCGCTGCCCGTTCTGTCGATCAACGACCTCATCAAGAAGGCCAATGATCCGAATCTCGAAGTGATCGCGCCGGTGCAGGGCGCGCCGGTCTATTGCGACGGCGCCGCCTTCAAGAAGGGCGACGAGGCGCTGCGCGATGCCTATGACGTCGAGCTCGCCAAGATGAAGAAGTCCGGCGAGTTCGCCAAGATCATAGAGCCCTACGGCTTCTCGGCCAAGGCGGCGATGTCGACGACGCGCGAGAAGCTCTGCGCGGCGAAGTAATCTCCCTTCTTCCCGCTTGCGGCGAGAAGGTCACTCGAAGAGCCGGATGAGGGGCGGCGCGCCAGCATTTCAAGGTCAGCGCTGCCCCTCATCTGCCTGACGGCATCTTCTCCCGTGGGCGGGGACAAGGCTGTCGCAGCCTCTCGCAACGACTGCAAACGTTAGGAAAATTTGAAACTCAATGACCCAGTGGTCCGGCTATCTCGGCCTGATATTGCAGGGAGCGCTTGTCACCATCGAGCTGACGCTGATGGGGTCGGTGCTCGCGCTCGTCATGGCCTTTCTCGCCGGCATGGGACGTGTGTCGCGCTTCTTCATCGTGCGCGCGATTGCCACGACCTATATCGAGTTCTTCCGCGGCACCTCGATCTTCGTGCAGCTGTTCTGGGCCTATTTCGTGCTGCCCTTCGCCGGTCTGTCGCTGACGCCTTTGCAGGCCGGCATGCTGGCGCTGGGGCTCAATGTCGGGGCCTATGCGGCGGAAGTTGTGCGCGGCGCCATCCTGTCGATCGGCCGTGAGCAATATGAGGCCTGCACCGCGCTTAATCTCGGCCGCTGGCAAGGCATGCGCTACGTCATCCTGCCGCAGGCGCTGCTCATCATGCTGCCAACCTTCGGCAACAACGCGATCGAGCTGCTCAAGGCGACCTCGGTCGTATCGCTGATCTCGCTTGCCGATCTCACCTTCCAGGCGCAGGTGGTTCGCTCGCAGACCGGCAGCACGCTGATGCCCTTCGTCTCCGTTCTCGTCATCTATTTCGCGCTCGCGCTGATCATCTCCTGGGGCGTGCGCTCGCTGGAGCGCCGCATGGCGCGCGGTCTCGACGGAGTGCGTGTCTGATGGAATGGGCCCGCTAATGGAATGGGATTGGAACTTTGTCTGGGAGATCATGCCGACCCTGATCCAGGGGGTGAAGATCACGATCCTGGCGACCGTGCTCGGCTCGATCCTGGCCGGGATCGTCGGTCTGGCGATCGCGCTGGCGCGGCGCTCGCCTAACCGCACGGTGTCGCGCAGCGTCGGCTGGTTCGCCGAATTCATCCGCGGCACGCCGCTTCTGGTGCAGCTCTATTTCATCTTCTACGTCCTGCCCGATATCGGCATCCTGCTGCCGCCCTTGGTGGCGGGCGTCATCGGGCTTGGACTGCACTACGGCACCTATACGGCCGAGGTCTATCGCGCCGGCATCGACAATGTGCCGCGCGGCCAGTGGGAGGCTGCCAAGGCCTGCAATCTTAACGGCCGCCACACCTGGACGCATGTCATCCTGCCGCAGGCGATCCCGCCGATGATCCCGGCCTTGGCCAACTACTTCATCGCCATGTTCAAGGAGACGCCGCTGCTTTCGGCGATCACCGTGCTGGAGCTGATGAACCAAGCCAAGAGCGTCGCCAATACCTATTACCGCTACATCGAGCCGATGACGCTGGTTGGCGCCTTCTTCCTCGTCATCAGCCTCTGCTCCGTCGTGCTGTTGCGCTGGCTGGAGCGTCGTTACGGCAGGATCGAGAGATGAAAGTCATGAAACTGTTGCCCGAAATCGAGCTGGCATCGACCCGGCCCGCACTCGATGCGCGTCCACTCGAAAAGCGCGTCGGGCTGATTGCTTTGGCCACCGATCATACCAGCGAGGTCGACTTCCGCCGCATGGTGGCGAGCGAGCGGATCGGCGTCTACGTCGCGCGCATCCCCTACGCCAATCCGACGACGCCGGACAATCTGCGCAAGATGCAGCCCTCGCTTTCGGCGGGCGCGGCACTGATCCTGCCGGACGAGACGCTCGATGCCGTCTGCTATTCCTGCACGTCTGCTTCCGTGGGGATCGGCGACGCCGAGATCGAGCAGGCGATCCAGGCGGCCAAGCCGAATGTTCCCGTGGTCACGCCGCCCATGGCCGGCGTGCGCGGCCTCAACGCTTTTGGCGTGAAGCAGATCAGCATTCTCACCCCTTACACTGTCGAGACCAGCCGGCCGATGGCCGCCTATTTCGCCGCGCACGGCTTCGAGATCGAGAGCGTCACCTGCCTCGGCTTCGAGGACGATCGGGAGATGGCACGCATCGAGCCTACCTCGCTCGTCGATCTGGCGCGCAAGGCGACGCATGCGCAGGCGGATGCGCTGTTCGTTTCATGCACCGCGCTACGCGCGGCGCTCGCCGTTCCAGGCATGGAGGAGGCAATCGGCCGCCCGGTCGTCACCAGCAACCAGGCGAGCGCCTGGAACTGCCTGCGGCTTTGCGGCGACGACACGGCGCGGCCGCAGTTCGGCCGGCTGATGACGAAGCCATTGGCCCGGTGAGCGGGCATGCCAATGACCAAAACGGAAGTCACGCTTCAGCATATCCGCGTTGCGCGCGAACGCATTGCCGGAAAGGTCGAGTGGACGCCGACTGTGTTGTCGCAAAGCCTCTCGGATCGCGTGGGCCATCCCGTTCACCTCAAGCTGGAACATCACCAGACGACCGGCGCGTTCAAGCTGCGTGGCGCGTCCAACGCGATCGCCGCGTTGAGTCCGGAGGAAAGGTCGCGCGGCGTCGTCGCGGCATCGACCGGCAATCACGGCCGCGCGCTGGCCCATGCGGCGAAGCTCGAGGGCATGCGCGCGGTGATCTGCATGTCGAGGCTGGTGCCCGAGAACAAGCTCGACGCAATCCGCCGCCTCGGCGCGGATATTCGCATCGTCGGCAACAGCCAGGACGATGCCCAGCAGGAGGTCGACAGGCTGGTCGCGGAGGAGCGGCTGGTCATGCTGCCGCCCTTCGACCATCCCGACATCGTCGCCGGGCAGGGCACGCTGGGGCTGGAGATCATGGAGCAGGTTCCGGACGCAGCAAGTGTGCTAGTGCCGCTCTCCGGCGGCGGCCTGGCAGCCGGCGTTGCGGCGGCGGTCAAGGGGGTGAGCCCGGCCACCAAAGTCGTCGGCGTCTCGATGTCGCGCGGTGCCGCGATGAAGGCGAGCCTCGATGCCGGCCGCCCCGTGCAGATCGAGGAATTGCCGACGCTTGCGGACTCGCTGGGCGGCGGCATCGGCCTCGATAACCGGCTGACCTTTGCCATGTGCCGTGAGCTGCTCGACGACGTCATCCTGCTTTCCGAGGACGAGATCGCCGCCGGCATTCGGCATGCCTATGAGCAGGAGCGCGAGATCGTCGAAGGCGCGGGCGCGGTCGGCATCGGCGCGCTGCTTGCTGGGAAGGTCACTGCGAAAGGACCGGTGGTGGCCATCCTGTCTGGCCGCAACATCGACATGAGCCTGCATCGCCGCATCGTCTGCGGCAACGCTGCACTGACCGAGCGCCCCACATGAGCCGCATGACCATCCTCACCGAAACAGACCTGCGCAAGATCGTGACGCTCGATCTGGATGCGGTCGCCTGCGTCGAGAACGCCTTTCGGGCTTTGGCGACAATGCCGGTGGCGATGCCGCCAATCTTGAGGCTCGACATTCACGAGCATCGCGGCGAGGTCGACGTGAAGTCCGCCTACGTGCCCGGCATAGATGGCTTCGCCGTCAAGATAAGCTCCGGCTTCTTCGACAATCCGAAGCTCGGCCTGCCGAGCGGCGGCGGCATGATGGTGCTGCTTTCGGCCAAGACCGGTGTGGTCGAGGCGCTGCTGCTCGACAATGGCTATCTGACCGATGTGCGCACCGCCGCAGCCGGCGCAGTCGCGGCCAAGCATCTGTCGCGCGAAGACTCCAGCAT
>NZ_RZSV01000258.1:0-7078 GCF_004023205.1 Mesorhizobium sp. M1A.F.Ca.IN.020.03.2.1
ATCTGGTGGCCAACCTGCAGCGCCACCGCATCGAGCGGGTTGTCGATGGCGACGTCCTCGAGGATGCGGGCGGCGTCATGCCAGCGGCCGCTGGCAAGATGGCCGAGCGCCGCGACATGCGCGCGCTCGCGCGCGGTGCCGGCGAGCGGCAGCGCCGCCGCATGACAGGTTTGCGCAACCGCCGTCGCCTCCCGCTCGGTGGCGAGGCCGAACAGGTAGCCTTTGAACACATGCGCCATCACGAAGCTGGGCTCATCGGCGATCGCGCTATCGACGGAGCCGACCGGGTCGCCGATGAAGCACTGCAGCTCGCGGACGGCTCTGGCGTAGGACGAAAGCCCGGCTTCGGTCGCGCCTGAATGCGTCAGGCCGAATGCGTCCTTCAGCGCCATGCCGCGTCCTTTAATGCCTGCTCGTCCGGTCGAACCGATGCGATCCTAGAACATCGACCGTCGGCCCGCCAACCGGCGAGGGCTTCGACTGTGTCGAACCGGACTTCTCCTCAATTCCCCGAACGCATCGCCACCGTGGCGATGCCGGCGCCGACAAGCAATGTCCCGCCGGTGCGGTTGAAGATACGGATCGCCCTTGGGTTGCGCACCATGGCGCGCGCTCGCGAAGCAATCAGCGCATAGCCGAAGGCATTGCTGAATGCGAGCGCCAGGAAGGTCGCTTCGAAGATCAGCATCTGCGTCCAGAAATCGGCATGCCGGTCGAGAAACTGCGGCAGGAAGGCGACGAAGAACGTGATGCTCTTCGGGTTGAGCGCCGTGACCAGCCAGGCATGCGCCATCATCCTTGCCGCCGACACGGCGTCGGTGCGCGGTTCGGCCTTCAGCGCGCCGCCGGCGCGGAACAGTTTTATGCCGAGATAGATGAGGTAGCCGGCGCCGATCACCTTGAGCACGGTGAACACAGTGGCCGAAGCCGCAAGCAGCGCGCCGATGCCGAGCATCGAAAGCGTCATGGCGGTGAAATCGCCGAGCGCGACGCCGACTGCCATCGGCAGCGCCGTACGCCAGCCCTGGCCGAGCGCATAGGAGACGACCAAGAGGATCGTCGGGCCCGGGATGACGAGGAGGATGGCGGAGGCAGCGGCAAAGGCAGCCCAGTTTTCGAAGGACATTTTCCCTACTCCTTGAGCGCAAAGAACAGGATAAATCCTGGGGTATGCGAGATTGTAAAGAGGCGTTGGAGAAAATCTTCGGCGCCGGCCTGCCCTGGCGCCTGGCCCGGACAACGCCCTGTCAGGGTTAAGTGCGGGCAAAGTTCTTTCACCCTTTTTCAACCATGACTGACGAAAATTGCAGCCATTCGGCCGGACCGTGCTTCCCGCCGACAGCGTAGGGTTTGGTGTATGCGCGAGTTGCCGCAAAGTCTGACGCCGCCTTCGAGCGGCGAAACCGTCGAAACCGAAGTTCCGCTTTCCCGCCGCGCCATGCTTTCCGGCATGGGCGCCATGGCGCTGCTCGGCATGGCCGGCTGCGGCACCACCGACACGCTCGACCTGCCGCAATTGCAGATCGACGACACCACCACCGGATCGGTGCCGATCCGACCGGCGATCAGCGTCGACAAGAACATCACCGGTCCCGACGTGATGTATGCTGCCTTGACCGACAACGGCTTCCAGGTCCCGGCGGTGCCCTACCAGAAGGTCAAGCCGGAGTTCCGTCGCCAGATCGTCGTCGACAAGACCGGCGAAGCGCCCGGCACCATCGTCGTGCATTTGCAGGAGCGCATGCTTTATCTCGTCCAGCCCGGCGGCGACGCCATCCGCTACGGCGTCGGTATCGGTAAGGACGGCTTCCGCTGGTCGGGCCGCGCCAACATCCAGTACGGCAAGGAATGGCCGGTCTGGACGCCGCCGCCGGAGATGGTCAAGCGCAAGCCGGAACTGGTGAAATGGCAGGGCGGCCAGCCCGGCGGCCTGAGCAATCCGCTGGGCGCCCGCGCGCTTTACATCTACCAGAACGGCAAGGACACCGGTTACCGCATCCACGGCTCGCCCGAATGGTGGACCATCGGCCAGGCGATGTCGTCGGGCTGCGTGCGGCTGATCAACCAAGACATCATCGACCTCTACAACAGGGTATCGAAGAAGAACCCAGTCGTCGTCGTCTGATTTTTTCGGCGGTCAGCACGGCCGCTATTTTTTCGGGATCATGCGCCTCCTTTCTCCCGTTGCGTGATGCCGCAAGACAGGCGAAGGTGCTCTGAAAAGCTTCGCCTCGGGAGAGAACGATCATGGCCGGAACCTTTGTCATCGCGCAGGGCGGCGGCCCGACCGCCGTCATCAATCAGACGGTCGTCGGCGCCACGCTGGAGATCCGCAAGCGGCATCCCGGCGCCAAGGTGCTCGGCTCGATCCATGGCGTGCGCGGCATCCGCGACGGCAACTATGTCGACCTCTCAGCCATCCCCGAAGATCGGCTGCGGCTGATCGCCGGCACCCCGAGCGCCGCCCTTGGCTCGACCCGCGACAAGCCAGACGCGGCCTATTGCGAGGTCATCCTCAACGGCCTCAAGAAGGCCGGCGCCGATGCCTTCATCTATATCGGCGGCAACGACACTTCGGGCACCCAGCAGATCCTGACCGACGCCGCCGGCGGCGCGATGGCCTTCGTGCATGCGCCGAAAACCATCGACAACGATCTCGAGGAGAACGACCATACGCCGGGCTTCATCTCGGCGGCCGAATTCGTCGCCGGCGCTTTCCTGTCGGTCGATTTGGATTTCCGCGCGTTGCCCGGCATTTATGTCGGCATCGTCATGGGCCGGCACGCCGGCTTCCTGACTGCCGCGGCCGCCGCCTGGCAGCTCGATCCGGATAGCGGTCCGCATCTGGTCTATGTACCGGAGCGCGCCTTCTCCGCCGAGCGTTTCATCGATGATGTCCGCAAGACGCTCGACCGCCACAAGCGCTGCATCGTCGCCGTCTCGGAAGGCGTCAGCACCGCCGACGGCAAGGCGTTGGTCGAGAGCCTGGTGCCGCCGGAAAAGCTCGAGCGCGACCAGCACGGCAACGTCAAATTGTCGGGCAGCGATCTGCCGGCGGCGCTCGAACGCGCTTTGGCGGAAGGCCTGCCGGGCAAGCGGGCGCGCGTCGATGCCCTGGGCTATATGCCGCGCGGCTATGTCGGCGCGATCAGTCCCGTGGACGCCAGGGAAGCCTTCGAAGCCGGCGCGTTCGCCGTCGCCGTTGCCGAGGAGGGTGGCGGCTCGGTGGCGCTCCAATATGACGGCACCAAGACCGTGCTGAAGAAGGTGCCGCTCGAGGCGGTGGCCGGCAAGACCCGCCACATGCCGGACAATTTCATGAAGCCGGACGTCAACCAGTTGTCCGAGGCCGGCATGGCCTATCTGAAGCGGCTGGTGCCGGAAAAGTACAAGGTCGGAAAGCCGTTCGTCTGATGGGCGACCTTGTGGTGGGCGACTGGTTCGGCAAATCCGTTGTCGATGCCAGAACGACGATGCTGACCGAGCCATTCGTGCACGATTTCGTGCGCGCCAATATTTGGCATTTCAAGGGCCGGGACGCCGACCTGCTGGTCGACACCGGCATGGGCATCTGCCCGCTGGCGCCCGAGATCGACACCCCGGCCGGCAAGCCGCTGATCGTCGTCGCCACCCACATCCATCTCGACCATGTCGGCTCGCTGCACGAATTCCCGCTCAGGATGGGGCCGAAGGTCAGCGCGGCGGAGTTCGATGGCATGGATGATGCCGTCACCTACGCCAACATGTTCCACAATCTCGACGATGCGGTATCCAAATTGCCGGCGCCCGGCTGGAAGGCGGCTGACTATCGCATCCCTTCCGCACCGTTGACGCGAGTGCTCGACGAGGGCGACATCGTCGACCTCGGCGATCGGATATTCCGCGTGCTGCATCTGCCCGGACATTCGCCGGATTCGATCGCGCTGTTCGATGAGGCCGACGGCCTGTTCTTCGCCGGCGACGCCATCTATGACGGCATGCTGATCGACGACCTGCCAGATTCGGACCGCGCCGCCTATTGCCGCACCATGCAGCGGCTGCTCGACCTGCCGATACGCATCGGCCATGGCGGCCATGGCCCGAGTTTCGGCCGCGCGAGGATGGGAGAGATAGCGTCTTCCTACCTACGCCGCCGAGAGCGCTTCGTGAGCGCTCTCTGAATTAAATCTTTGTAAGGTCGCGCCAAAACCCTAATTCGGACCATTCCACGCCCTAAATGCGTGGCTGTCGATCCGGCCGACTGCCATGCATGGCGAGACGGGCAATCCCGGCCGTCGACACGCCGACGGGCGCGTCCTTGGAGAGAGCCGTCCGCGGCGCCGGATCAACTCTCGCCCGGACAGAAACGACCATGTCACCATTTAGCATTCTTCGCAGACATCGCGTCGCGGCCCTGCTGGGCGCTGCGCTGATCATCTCCCCCGTCGTTGTTTCCTTTGCGCAAAATCCCGGCAATGCCGGCCTGAGCAACGTGGTCGCGACGACACAGACGCCGGTCGCCGGCATTACCGCTCCGAACGGCTCGTTCGCGCCGGTTGTCGCCACCACCAAGCCGGCAGTCGTGACCGTGACGACCGTGATGAAAGCCCAGCCCGGCGCGACGGACGACGGCTCGCCTTTCGACGGCAATTCGCCCTTCGACCAGTATTTCCAGCAGTTCTTCGGCGACCAGGGCATCCCGATGCCCAAGACGCCGCCGCAGCAGGCGCCGCGGCAGGAGGCTTTGGGCTCCGGCTTCATCGTCGGGTCCGATGGCACCATCGTCACCAACAACCACGTCATCGACGGCGCGACCTCGATCAAGGTGACGCTCGACGACGGCACCGAGCTTCCCGCCAAGCTCGTCGGCCACGACGCAAAGAACGATCTGGCGGTGCTCAAGGTCAAGGCGAGCAAGCCGCTGCCGACCGTCAAATGGGGCGATTCCGACAAGCTGATGACCGGCGACCAGGTGCTGGCGATCGGCAATCCGTTCGGCATCGGCACCACGGTCACCGCCGGCATCGTCTCGGCGCGCGGCCGCGACCTGCACAGCGGGCCGTTCGACGATTTCATCCAGATCGACGCGCCGATCAACCACGGCAATTCCGGCGGCCCGCTTGTCGACGTGAAGGGCGATGTGGTCGGCATCAACACGGCGATCTATTCGCCCAATGGCGGCAGCGTCGGCGTCGGCTTCGCCATTCCTTCGGACCAGGCGCAAAAAGTGGTCGACAAGCTTATGAAGGGCGGTGACATCGAATACGGCTATCTTGGCGTGCAGATCCAGCCGGTCACGCAGGACGTCGCCAGCGCCATCGGCCTCGACCATCCGGGCGGCGCGCTGGTCGCGGCGGTCACCGAGGGCTCGCCGGCGGCCAAGGCCGGCATCGAGACCGGCGACGTCATCACCGGCTTCGCCGGCCAGGAGATCAAGGACCCCAAGGATCTGTCGCGCGCCGTCGCCGACGTCTCGCCCGGCAGCAAGGAAACGCTGAATGTCTGGCGCAACGGCAAGGCGATGCAGATCTCGGCCGATGTCGGCCGCAATGCCGAAGACCAGAAGACCGCCTCGAACGGCGAAGGAGGCAAGCCATCGGCCGAACAGGGCCTGCGCGTGCCCTCGCTCGGCCTTGGCCTTACGGACCTCACGCCGGACATCCGGGAGCAGCTCAACCTGGCCGACAACCAGCGCGGCGCCGTGGTCGAGCGCGTCAACCCGGACAAGGCGGCCTCCGCGGCCGGCATTGAACCCGGCGATGTCATCGTCGCCGTCGACCGCACGCCGGTGAAAAACGCAAGGCAAGCGAACCAGGCGATCGCCGAGGCCGGCAAGTCCGGCAGGAAGTCGGTACTGCTGCTGGTCGATCGCGGCGACGCGCAGATATTCGTCGCCGTGCCTTTCGCCGCCGGCTGAGAACAGTTTCCAAGGAGCCTGCCGGCCTCTTCGGCAGGCTCCGCCGACAAGATTTCGGTTGCCCGCAAACGAGGTCGACTTCCGCGACGAGTTGACTGAACTGGACGATCGTCGCGACGGCTTCGATGTGGTGCTGACGCTGACGCGCGAGCAGGCCCGGCGCCCGGCCGGCGCGATCCTTTCAGATCGGAGAGAAGGACGCTCAGGCGAGGATGCGCCGAGAGTTGCCGACGCCTTTGACCCGTGGGCGGCAACGCTCCCGAATCGAGCCGGTAGGTCCAAAATGGTTAAGCGGTATCGAAAAGTGACTATTAGGGAATTCTAAAATCGAACCGAACAGTTCGTTTCTGTTGACGGTGCGTGCAGGACGGGGTGAACATCGGTGCTCGTATACACTTGGTGAGCCAAATGGCGAAGCAGTATAACTAATTGATTTTACAACAGAAAAATCGGCAATGGCGGCGATTGGTACAATATCAAGATGGGGATTCATGGGCCAGCCGAAACAACTTCGTGATTGGAATCCGGCAGCCGGCTCACCCACATCGGGGCTGTCCGAACGACGCGATTTTCACTCCCAAGACACGCCGCTAGACGGACGAAAAAACATACTGGAGTACCAAAAATGAAAAAGATTGTTCTCACTGCCGCCGCCCTTCTGGCCATTTCCGGCAGCGCCTTCGCTGGTAGCGACAACTACGGTTCCAACGCCGCCAATCAGCCGGCCGCAGCGGTCGACACTTCTCGCACGGCCTCGACCCACAGGTCGGAAGCGGCCGCTCAGAAGCCCGTCACCCAGGGCGCGGACCACAACCTCTTCGGCAACAACTAAACTGCCGAACCTGGCCATGATCCATCAGGGGCCATGGCCGACAGGAGACAGGCGGTGGGTTCACCCGCCGCGTCCCCAAGGCATGTCGCCCAAAAGTGTACCCCAGTTTTGGAAACGACATCAGGTTAAGAATTCAGGAGTATTGAAATGAAGAAGATCGTTCTTGCCGCAACGGCCGTTCTGGCCCTCTCCGGCGCAGCTTTCGCAGGCAGCGACAATTACGGCTCGGCTGGCGCCAGCCAGCAGGCCGCTGCCGTCGACACGACCCGCACTTCGTCGGTGGGCACCGACTCGCCGGTCTACAAGCTGCTGAACTCGTCGAATGACGTGCACAAGTCGGCCCCGCCGGG
>NZ_RZSV01000259.1:0-7059 GCF_004023205.1 Mesorhizobium sp. M1A.F.Ca.IN.020.03.2.1
GCATATTCCCGGCCACGGCCGCGCCTTTGCCGATACGCATTTCGCGCTGCCGACGGTCGACACGCCCCTCGCCGAGTTGCGGCAACATGATTTCGCCCCGTTCAAGGCGCTCAACCACCTGCCGATGGCGATGACGGCGCATGTCGTCTACAGCGCGATCGACCCGGACAATCCGGCGACGACCTCGGCCAAGGTCGTCAACGAGGTGATCCGTGGCGAGATCGGCTTCGACGGGCTCCTGATGAGCGACGACACCTCGATGAAGGCACTTTCTGGGGATTTCCCGACAAAGGCGGCCGCGATCCTTGCGGCGGGCTGCGATCTCGTCCTTCACTGCAACGGCGTTTTCGAGGAAATGTCGGGGATCGCGTCGCGTACGACGGTGCTCGAAGGCAAGTCCTTGGCGAGAGCGGAGCGGGCGCTGGCCTATATAAAGGACCGCGACGTCGCGGACGAAAGCACCATACGCGCGGAATTCGCCACCTATTTCGACGCGGTGGCCTGAACCGAAGGGAAAGCAAGGCAAGTGGCGGAAACATTGGACAGCAAGGCCGCGAAGGCCGCACCGATGGACCGTCTGTGGGCCGAGAACGACGAGTCACGTCTGACCAGCGACCCGTCGCTGGTGGTCGATGTCGCCGGCTTCGAGGGCCCGCTCGATCTTCTGCTGCATCTGGCGCGCAACCAGAAGGTCGATCTCGCCCGCATCTCGATCCTGGCGCTCGCCGAGCAATATCTGGCCTTCATCGAGAAGGTGAGGGCGCTGAGATTGGAACTCGCGGCCGACTATCTGGTCATGGCGGCATGGCTTGCCTTCCTCAAGTCGAAGCTGTTGATCCCGAAACAGCCGGGCGAAGAGGGCGAGAGCGGCGAGGAACTGGCAGCGGTGCTGCAGTTCCGGCTGAAGCGGCTGGAGGCGATGCGTGATGCCGCTGCGCGGCTGGTCAACCGCAACCGGCTCGGCCGCGACGTCTTCGCGCGCGGCATGCCGGAAATGGTGATCGTCGAGAAGCGCAATGCCTATTCGGCCTCGCTCTACGATCTGCTGACCGCCTATGCGCAGCAGCGCCAGCGGCAGGCGATCAGCAACGTGACGATCGCCAGGCGCGCCGTATGGTCGCTGAAGGACGCACGCGACGTGCTGGCACGGCTGGTTGGAACGATTGGCGACTGGACGGCGCTCGACAGCTTCCTGATCCAATATCTGGCCGCGCCGGAAGAAAGGCGCACGGCAATCGCCAGTTCGTTCGCCGCGACACTCGAAATGGTGCGCGAGGGCAAGCTGGATCTGCGGCAGGATCAGGTCTTCGCGCCGATCTATCTGCGCGGCCGCGCACGAGGGGTCAAGGCAGTCGAGGTGGCATCATGAGTGAACGCGCCAACGCTTCGGTCATCCCGTTCAAGGTCGAGGTCGAACCGGAAGCCGAGATGGCCGAGCAGGGTTCTATCGAGAACCCCGCCGAGCGGCTGCAATTGTCGGAAGCAGTCCGCATGGCCGAGGCGATCATCTTCGCCAGCGCCGAGCCGGTCAGTGACAGGCAACTGGCGGCGCGCCTGCCCGAGGGCGTCAACATTGCGGCCGCAATGGCCGATCTGCAGGAAATCTACGCCAAGCGGGGGGTCAACCTGGTGCGGGTCGGCGACGCCTGGGCGTTCCGCACCGCCGGCGACCTGGCTTTCCTGATGAGCCGGGACTCGGTCCAGCAGAGAAAGCTCTCGCGCGCGGCGCTCGAAGTTCTGGCGATCATCGCCTATCACCAGCCGGTCACCCGCGCCGAGATCGAGGATATCAGGGGGGTCGAGACCTCGAAGGGCACGCTGGACACGCTGCTGGAGACGGAGTGGGTCAGGATGCGCGGCCGCCGCCGCACGCCCGGCCGTCCCGTGACCTACGGCACGACCGACGCTTTCCTCGATCACTTCGCGCTGGAGGAGATCCGCGACCTGCCCGGCATGGAAGAGCTGAAGGGCGCCGGATTGCTTTCGACGCGCATGCCGTCCAATTTCTCGATGCCGGTGCCACCGGCCGATCCGGACGCGCTGGCCGAGGACGAGGATGCGCTGACCGATATCGACCTCGAGGAGCTCGGATTGCTCACGCCGCGCGTCACCGAAGAGTGAGTGCGAAACCGATACGAATGGTTTATTAGCAGGGGCTGCGCGGATTCGTAGCAAGGCGCTCACGCCGAAAGTGCGTGACATCCGCTAGCCATTTTACCAACTTCATTGCGGTTGTGTTTGAATCCCCGAGCGAAAACGCATAGATCATCGCCGAGGGAAAACATTCGAGAGAGATTGTTATGGGTTCACTATCGATATGGCACTGGCTGATCGTTCTGGTCATCGTGCTGCTCCTGTTCGGCCGCGGCAAGCTGCCGGAGCTGATGGGCGACATGGCCAAGGGCATCAAGAGCTTCAAGAAGGGCATGGCTGAGGACGATACCGACGACAAGCGGACCGTCGAGCACCGCGCCGACGAGACCGTATCGCCGGGCAAGGAAAAGGTCAGCAAGAGCTGAGTCCGGTTGTTGCTTTGAGCATGTCGTTGTCCCAGAACCCTTTCGTGTTTTTGGGCGACAGGCTCTCGTTGGAATAGATTGCCATGTTCGAAGTCGGCTGGAGCGAGCTGCTGGTGATCGCGGTCGTCATGATCGTGGTCGTCGGGCCGAAGGATTTGCCCAACATGCTGCGCACGTTTGGCCGCACCGCGGCCAAATTGCGCGCCATGGCGGGCGACTTCCAGAAGCAGTTCAACGACGCCCTGAAGGAAGCCGAGCTTGACGATGTCAAGGACTCGGTCGACAGCCTTCGTGGGCTCAGCCCGATGAACGAAATCCGCAAGCAGCTCAATCCGTTCGAGCAGGCGGCGGCCGACGTTCGGGCCGGCGTCGATACGATGATGAAGCCCAAGCCGGCTTCCGATCAGGCGCCCTCGGATGCAACGACCCCGCAGCCTGCCGAGCCGCTGAAGAACGGCGCGACGGAGATCCCGGGCATCAACGGAACCGACGTCGCCCCGGCTGTGCCGATGTCCTCGCCAGCTGCGCCGATCTCCCCGGCCTTGAATGAGGCCTCCGTGACCACGCCCATTGCGGAGACCGCCGGGTCCGCCCAGCCGGCGAAAAAAGTGGCCGCGTCGAAGACGAAAGCCGCCGGTGCAGCAGCGAAAGCGGCATCGGCCAAGGCTCCGGCGCCTAAAGTCCCGGCAAAATCTGCACCGGCGGCGGCAAAGGCCGCAGCGCCTGCTAAGGAAGCGGCACCCAAGGTTGAGGCCAACCCCGCGGCGAAGAAGCCGGCCGTGAAAAAGGCCGCCGATGCCAAGAAGACGGCAGGAGCCGCCAAGTGAGCGTCTCGGACAAGGAGAGGGAAGAGATCGAAAAATCCTCGGCGCCGCTGATCGAGCACCTTGTCGAGCTGCGCCGGCGGCTGATCTGGTCGCTGGGCGGCTTCTTCATCGCCTTCCTCGCCTGCTTCTTCTTCGCCAAGCGCCTGTTCAACCTTCTGGTCGTCCCGTTCAAATGGGCGACGCAATGGGCTGGGCTCGACCCGCACAAGGTCGAGCTGATCTACACGGCGCCGCAGGAGTTCTTCTTCACCCAGGTGAAGCTCGCCATGTTCGGCGGCATGGTCATCGCTTTCCCGCTGATCGCCACGCAGATCTATAAATTCATCGCGCCGGGTCTTTACAAGAACGAACGCAGCGCCTTCCTGCCGTTCCTGATTGCGTCGCCCATCCTGTTCCTGATGGGCGCCTCGCTGGTCTATTTCTTCTTCACCCCGATGGTGATGTGGTTCTTCCTCGCCATGCAGCAGGTCGGCACCAACGACCAGGTGCAGATCTCCTTGCTGCCGAAGGTGTCGGAATATCTCAGCCTGATCATGACGCTGATCTTCTCCTTCGGCCTGGTGTTCCAGCTGCCGGTGGTGACTAGCCTGCTGACGCGCGTCGGCCTTCTGTCGTCGCAGGCGCTGGCCGAGAAGCGCAAATGGGCGATCGTCATTGCCTTCGTCGTCGCCGCGGTGTTGACCCCGCCCGATCCGATGAGCCAGATCGGCCTCGCTCTTCCGACCATCGTGCTCTACGAGGTCGCGATCTTCACTTCGCGCCTGATCGAGCGCAGCCGGGAGCGCGACCGTCTGGCGCGCGACAGGCAGGAAGAGGCAGGCAGCGCTGTCGCCGGAAAGACGCCGGACGCGCCGTCAACCTAGCGCTAAAACCTGGTCCCAGGCCTGAAAAACACGGCTGCCGGCTGCTGCTGTCTTGCATCGATCAGGGATGCGGTTTACGCCCTCGAACCTTACTCGAGGACGGAAAGCCATGCTTGACATCAAATGGATTCGCGACAACCCGAAGGCCCTTGTCGAAGCGCTGGTGAAGCGCTCGTGGTCTGCTGAGGACGCCCAGTCCGCCGTCGAAGATCTGATCGCCAGGGACGAGGAGCGGCGCACCCATCTCAGCGAATTGCAGGTCAAGCAGGAGCGCCGCAATGCCGCTTCGAAGGAGATCGGCAATGCCATGCGCTCGGGCGAGGCCGCGCTTGCTGAAAAGCTCAAGGCCGAGGTCGGCGAGATCAAGGCGTTCATCCAGAACGGCGAGGCGCGCGAGCGCGAGCTCGACCAGGCGCTGAACGACTCGCTTGCGGTCCTGCCCAACGTGCCGCTCGACGACGTGCCGGTCGGCAAGGACGAGCACGACAATGTCGTCAAGCGCGTCGTCGGCGATGTGCCGACCCGCCCGAACTGGGTGAAGGAGCATTTCGAGATCGGCGAAGCGCTCGGCATGATGGATTTCGAGCGTGCGGCGAAGCTGTCCGGCTCGCGCTTCACGGTGCTGAAGAGCCATCTGGCGCGCATGGAGCGCGCGCTCGGCCAGTTCATGATCGACCTGCACACGACAGAGCACGGCTATGAGGAGATCCAGCCGCCGCTGATGGTGCGCGACGAGGTTCTCTTCGGCACCAACCAGCTGCCGAAATTCGAACTGGACCTGTTCTTCACGCCGCATGGCGACGGACGGCTGGGCCTGATCCCAACCGCGGAAGTGCCGCTCACCAACCTGGTGCGCGAGGAGATCACGCCGCATGAGAAGCTGCCGCTGCGCTACACGGCGCTGACGCCGTGCTTCCGCTCGGAAGCGGGCTCGGCCGGCCGCGACACGCGCGGCATGCTGCGCCAGCACCAGTTCTACAAGGTCGAGCTGGTGTCGATCACCGACCAGGAAAGCTCGCTCGCCGAGCATGAGCGCATGACGCAATGCGCCGAGGAGGTGCTGAAGCGGCTCGGCCTGCCGTTCCGCACGGTGACGCTCTGCACCGGCGACATGGGCTTTGGCGCACGCAAGACCTACGACATCGAGGTCTGGCTGCCGGGCCAGAACGCCTATCGCGAAATCTCGTCCTGCTCGGTCTGCGGCGACTTCCAGGCGAGGCGTATGGATGCCCGCTACAAGGACAAGGACAGCAAGGGCAACCGCTTCGTGCACACGTTGAACGGCTCCGGCACCGCGGTCGGCCGCGCTCTCATCGCCGTCATCGAAAACTACCAGAATGAGGACGGCAGCGTAACCATTCCTGAAGTGCTGCGGCCTTACATGGGTGGTCTTGCCAAGATCGAATCGAAATGAGTTCATGCGCATCCTGCTGACCAATGACGACGGCATCCACGCCGAAGGCCTTGCGTCGCTCGAGCGCATCGCCCGAACGCTCTCGGATGACGTCTGGGTGGTGGCGCCCGAGCAGGACCAGTCCGGCTACGCGCATTCGCTTTCGATCTCGGAACCGCTCAGGCTGAGGAAGGTCGGCGAGAAGCATTTCGCAGTGCGCGGCACCCCCACCGACTGCGTCATCATGGGCACGAAGAAGATCCTCCCCGGGCCGCCTGACCTCATCCTTTCGGGGGTCAACTCCGGCGCCAACATCGCCGACGACGTTACTTATTCGGGCACGGTGGCCGGCGCAATGGAGGGGGCGCTGCTCGGTATCCGTTCGATCGCGGTCAGCCAGGCCTATTCCTATCTCGGCGAGGACCGCGTCGTCCCTTACGAGACGACCGAAGCGCTGGCGCCGGCGCTGCTCGAAAGGCTGATCGCAACGCCGCTGCCGGAAGGCGTGCTGCTCAACGTCAATTTCCCGAACTGCGCACCCGACGAAATCGAGGGCACGGTCGTCACCGCGCAGGGCAAGCTCGTGCACAGCCTTTGGGTCGACGAGCGCCGCGACGGTCGCGGTCTGCCTTATTACTGGCTGCGCTTCGGCCGGGAGCCGGTCGAAGGCAAAAAGGGCACCGATCTTTACGCGCTGCGCAACCGGCTGGTGTCGGTGACGCCGCTGCAGCTCGACCTCACCGCCCATGAACTCCGCGACCAGCTGACCAAGGCGCTGTCATGACCATGGCTATCGACGACCGTGAAGGTTTCGCCGCTTTCCTGCTGCGGCTGCGCGGCAGGGGCACGGCGCCGAAGGCACTGGTCGCTGCTTTCGAGGCGACTCCGCGGCGCGGCTTCCTATCCGCGCAGTTCCATTCGATGGCCTGGTCGGAAGGCATGCTGCCGATCGAATGCGGCGAGGCGATCGAGGGCGCGGACCTGCAGGCGGCGGTGGTTGCGGCTTTGGCCATCGAGCCGGGCAACCGCGTGCTCGAGATCGGCACCGGGTCCGGCTATACGGCAGCCGTGATGTCCAGGCTTGCCGCGCGAGTCGTCAGCGTCGACCGCTACAAGACCTTGACCGAGCAGGCAAAGCAGCGTTTCGAGGCGCTCGGCATCAGCAATGTCATCGTACGCCAGGCCGACGGCTCCAACGGCCTGCCCAACGAAGGGCCGTTCGACCGCATCATCGCCTGGGCGGCCTTCGACAGTCTTCCGCGCTTCCTGCTCGATCAATTGTCGAGCGGTGGCGTCGTCATCGCGCCGATCGGCCCGGAGGAGGGCGAGCAGGTGCTGGCCAAGCTCACCAAGGTCGGCAGCCGTTTCGAGCGCGAGGACATCGGCCTGGTCAGGCTGCAGCCGGTCCTGCGCAGCGTCGCCGCGGTGATCTAGCGCGCCAGCCCTGCGATCGACGG
>NZ_RZSV01000025.1:0-39845 GCF_004023205.1 Mesorhizobium sp. M1A.F.Ca.IN.020.03.2.1
GTATTTCTCCTCGGCCGGCAGGCCGAGCCGCGGTGCGATGACCATGTAGACACGTGCGAGATCGTCGGGGAACAGGTTCGCATCGGGCGTGTAGCGGGCCTGCCGGTAAAGGGCCAGCGCTTCTTCGCCGTCGATTGAGACACCGGCGTCCGCAGCGATCCCGGCCAGGCAGGTCGTTATGCCGCCTTCGAAGTCGATCAGCGTGCCGACCACATCGAAGGTCATGTATTTGAATTCGCTAAAGCCCCTGGCCAAGACTGGCTCTCCTCTGCGCGCGGCCGAATTACTGATGCTGAACAGAACAAAATTCCGTGCTGTCCGGGGCGTCGGCCTTTTTCAAAAGCCCGGAAATCCGGGCTTTCTGGCCTTGTCTTAAAAAGCAGTCTGGCACTTCCCCCGCGCTGGATTCGCCGAAAAGGCGCGAGGTAGCGGCACAAAATTGCGAAATCGTCTGCCGCGGCGATATTTCGAGATGCGAAAAATGCGTCGCCCTTCATGCAAGCGCCCGGCGGACATCGGCGTCGTCCAGCGTCTGGTCCAGCGTCCGGCGCGTGCGCTCGATGATCGCATCGATGTCGCCGTCGGTGCAGCAGAGCGGTGGGGCGTAGCCGAGAACCCCATGCGCGAAGGCGCGGATGATCAGGCCATTGTCCCACGCCCTGTCGAAGACGCGCCGCGCCGGCATGGCCGAGGCCGGAAGCGGCGTTTTCTTCTTTTTGTCGACCACCAGCTCGATGGCGGCAAGCATGCCGCGACCCCGCACATCGCCGACCAATGGATGGTCGCTTAAGGCAGACAGGCCCGCTATCAAGCGCGCGCCCGCCCTGGCGCCGTTCTCCAGAAGGCCTTCCTCATAGAGCTTCAGCACCTCGAGCGCGACGGCGGCGCTGACCGGATGGGCGGAATAGGTGTAGCCGTGGCCGACGGCCGAGGCGCCTGCGCCATCGGCGATGACGTTATAGACATGATCGGCCATCAAGACAGCGCCCATAGGGACATAGCCTGAGGTCAGGCCCTTCGCGGTGGTCATGAAGTCGGGAACGATATCCTCCTCCGTGCAGGCAAACAGGGGGCCGGTGCGGCCGAAACCGGTGATCACCTCGTCGGCGATGAAGAGGATGCCGTATTCACGGCAGAGCTCGCGCATCGCCTTGATCCAGCCTTTCGGCGGGACGATAACGCCACCCGAGCCCTGGATCGGCTCGGCGTAGAAGGCGGCGACCCGCTCCGGCCCGACCTCCTCGATCTTCGCCTTCAGCGCGGCGAGCGATGCGGCGATGATCGCGTTCGGGTCATCGCCAACCGGATTGCGATAGGGATAGGGCGAGGGGATCTTGTGCTGCCATTCGAACGGAATGCCGAAACCGGCATGAAAGGCGGGCAGGGCGGTCAGGCCCGCGCCGACCACCGACGATCCGTGATAACCCTGCTCAATGGAAATAAACTGGTCGCGTTCAGGCTCGCCTCTGGCATTCCAGTAGTAGCGGACGAACCGGATCGTGCTGTCGACCGCGTCCGATCCCCCGAGAGTGAAATAGACGTGATTGAGATCCCCGGGCGCCCGGTCGGCCAGCTCCGAGGCGAGCCGGATGGCGGGCTCCGAGCCGAGATCGAAATAGGCGGTGGCGTAGGGCAACTCGCGCATCTGCCGGGCCGCTGCTTCGACGATGCTGTCGTGACCATAGCCGGCATTGACGCACCACAGTCCGGCGAAGCCGTCGAGAAGTTGCCGGCCGGACGCATCGGTCACGGTAGCGCCCTTCGCCGATTTCAGCACCCGCACGCCGAGCGCCTCATGGCCGCGATATGAGGCGACCGGATGGATGAGATGGGCGCGGTCGAGTTCGATCAGGGAATTGGCGAGCATTGTTGTCCTCCGGGCTATCCGAGCGCCTGGTTGGCGAGGGCGTAAACTTTTGGCCTGGCCTGTTCGGCCCCATTCTTGGCCGGACGGTCCATAGCGACGCCGCCGCCGACATGAGCGAGGCCGATTTCTCCGAGCCAGCCGGCGATGCCGGTCCTGCTTTCGGTATCCACGCGCAGGAAAGCGCCAGGGCGAGACGCGGCGAAAAAGCTGATCAGGGCCTTGGCGTCGTCTGCATTTCCGGCGATGACGGGGCCGATCACCTCGCCGCGTCCGAACGGGCGGATTGCGGCATAGGCCGCGATGACGCCACTGCGGCGGATGACGGCGAATTCACCCCGCTCGGCCAGCGCATCGATCAAAGCTTCACGGTCGGCGCCGTAGGCGTCACGGTCCAGGGCCTTGATTTCCGGCAGATGGTGCGCGCCCGCGGCTTCCACACCGTCGGAAGCCTCAAGCGCTGTCACCTTGCCCTGATGCTGAAGAATCGTGCCCGAGGGCACGAAGCCAAGCTTCTCATAAAGAGGCATGCCGTCGGTCGTGGCGACGAGCCGCAGCGCACGGTCGCCGGCAAGGGCGAAGGCCTGTTCCATGAGCCGGCGCCCGAGCCCTTTGCCTCGCGCGTTCCTGTCGACGATCACCATGTTGATCATGGCGCAATCGGCGCCGTAAGGCGTTACCAGGATTGTCCCGGCGACCCGGCCCTGGTCGTCGAGCGCAACCGCGCCGCTCGAAAGCTGCAGCGCCATCTGCCAATCCTGCGGGCGATGCGGCCAATTCTCCTGCCGAGATAGCGCGACTGCACCCTCGATATGATCCGGCCCGAAGTCCTGGAGTTCGATCTCGCCTTGCTGCATGACGCACCTTTCAGTCTGACCCCAAGTCTCGATCATCGGTGCGCCGCAGATCGTCTAAAGGTCTCGACTTCCGCGGTATCATTCGCCGTTGCTGAGGGGGTGCGCCGCATCTTGTGCTGGCCCCTATGGAACTGGATGCGTTTAGCGCCTCGACCGGCGGCATCCTTCGACACTCAAGATGCTACAGCGTGCCAAACGGAACCGCGGATACGGAACTTTCTGCTTTCGGCAGCCGCTTTTCGGTCAAGTGGGTCGCTTCCTGCCGGCCTATGATGAAAGACGTCCCAACACGGATGTGCTTCCACCGGAGATCGACGGATATGGCTTCTTTCAGGCCCAAATACATCACCTTCGACTGCTACGGCACGTTGACTAATTTCCAGATGGCCGAGGCGGCGCGTGACCTCTATGGCAGCCGACTCGACGAGCCGCGCATGCAGGCGTTCATCAAGAACTTCGCGGCTTACCGGCTCGACGAGATCCTGGGCGACTGGAAGCCCTATGCCGACGTCGTCCACAACGCGCTCGAGCGCGCCTGCAAGCGCAACGGCGTCTCCTTCAGCCCGGACGACGCCACGATGGTCTATGAGCGTGTCCCGACCTGGGGGCCCCACGCGGACGTTCCAGCCGGGCTGGCGAAGGTTGCCAAGGAAATTCCGCTGGTCATCCTCTCCAACGCCATGAACGCGCAGATCATGTCCAATGTCGAGAAGCTCGGCGCGCCATTCCATGCCGTCTACACGGCCGAACAGGCGCAGGCCTACAAGCCACGCTTCAAGGCTTTCGAATATATGTTCGATAGGCTGGGCTGTGGTCCGGAGGATGTTCTTCACTGCTCGTCCTCGTTCCGCTACGACCTGATGTCGGCGCATGATCTCGGGATCAAGAACAAGGTCTGGGTCAATCGCGGCCACGAGCCGGCCAACCCCTATTACGGCTATGTCGAGATCGCCGACATTTCCGGTCTTCCGGGCGTGGTCGGGCTTTGAAACTGACGGATTGCAAATGAAGCTGGTCTCCTACTGGCACGACACCGCTCCAGTTTTTTCCGGCGGAGCGCAAGGCCCGGTCGAGGGACACTACGACGCCGCCATCATCGGCGGCGGCTTCACCGGCCTCGCCGCCGCCCGCCAACTGGCGAAGGCCGGCGCCAAGGTGGCGGTGCTGGAAGCAGAGCGGGTCGGCTGGGGCGCGTCCGGACGCAATGGCGGGCACCTGAACAACGGCCTCGCCCACAGCTACCTTTCGGCCAAGGCGGAGCTCGGCAAGGAGCGCGCGATCGCGCTCTACCGGGCACTGGACGATTCCGTCGACACCATCGAGGCGCTGGTCGCCGAGGAGGGTATCGACTGCAATTTCCGCCGCGCCGGCAAGCTGAAGCTCGCCTCCAAGCCGCAGCATTTCGAAGCGATCGCCCGTAACTTCGAGGCCGTCCATGCCGAGGTCGATCCGGACACGGCGCTGCTGTCGCCGAACGATCTCAAATCCGAGATCGGCTCGCCCTTCCATGGCGCGATGCTGTCGAAGAAGAGCGCCATGATGCATATGGGCCGCTACGTGGCCGGGCTGGCGACAGCCGCGGTTCGTCATGGCGCCGTCATCCACGAGAATGCAGCGGTGACGGAACACAGGCAATCCGGCACGCGGCATCAGCTGACCACCTCCCGCGGCCGCATCAGCGCCGACAATGTGCTGGTGGCGACCGGCGCCTACACCACGCCGAATTTCGGCTATTTCCGCCGCAGGATCATTTCCGTCGGCAGCTTCATCATCGCCACGCGACCGCTGAGCGACGCCGAGATCGCCGCGACCATGCCCGGCAACCGGACATGCGTGACCTCGATGAACATCGGCAACTACTTCCGGCTTGCGCCGGACAAGCGCCTGATCTTTGGTGGCCGCGCACGCTTCTCGGCGACATCGGACCAGCGCTCCGATGCCAAGAGCGGACAGATATTGCGGGCAAGCCTCGCGGCGATCTTCCCGCAGCTCGCCAGGGTCGAGATCGATTATTGCTGGGGCGGGCTGGTCGACATGACCAAGGACCGCTTCCCGCGGGCCGGCTACCATGACGGGGTCTGGTACGCGATGGGCTATTCCGGCCACGGCGCGCAGCTTTCCACCCATCTGGGGATGATCATGGCCGATGCCATGCTTGGTCGCGCGGACCGCAATCCGATGAAGGGGCTCGAGTGGCCCGCCATTCCCGGCTATTCCGGCAAGCCCTGGTTCCTGCCGATGGTCGGTCTCTACTACAAGGCGCTCGACCGGATCCAGTGATCGGGGCTGGGGTTTAACCCAGCCCGCCCATGTGGAAGCTCTTCAGTTCCAGATATTCCTCGATGCCGGCCTGCGCGCCCTCGCGCCCGAGGCCGGACTGCTTGACGCCGCCGAAGGGAGCTATCTCCATCGAAACCGAGCCGGTGTTGAGGCCCACCATGCCGAACTCCAGCGCCTCGCCGACGCGCCAGGCGCGCTTCAGGTTCTCGGTGTAGAAGTAGGAGGCAAGCCCGTAAGGCGTGCCGTTGGCAAGCGCGACCGCTTCCTCTTCCGTCTCGAAGCGGAAAAGCGGTGCGACCGGACCGAAAGTCTCCTCGCTGGCGAGTTCCATTTCGTTTGTTGCGCCGGCCAGCACCAGCGGCGCGACATATTGAGGACCCTCCGGCAGCACCGGCTTATCGGTGACGATCGTCGCGCCCTTGGCGAGCGCGTCCCCGACGTGCCGATTGATTTTCTCGACCGCCGCCATGTTGATCATCGGCCCGATGGCGACGCCGGGCTGCGTGCCCGGTCCCACCGTCAACGCATTGACGCGGGCGCTGAGCTTGGCGGAGAAGGCGTCATAAACTCCGGCCTGGACGAGAATGCGGTTGGCGCACACGCAGGTCTGGCCGCCATTGCGGAACTTCGACGCCAGCGCCCCCTCGACGGCGAGGTCGAGGTCGGCGTCGTCGAAGACGATGAAGGGCGCGTTGCCGCCGAGCTCGAGGCTGAGCCTTTTCACGCTATCGGCCGCTCCGCGCATCAGCAGCGAGCCGACCCTGGTCGAACCGGTGAAGGAGATCTTGCGCACGGTCTCATTCGCCATGATCTCGTTGCCGATCTCGGCCGGCATGCCGGTGACGATGTTGATGACGCCGGCGGGAATACCCGCGCGTTCGGCGAGCACGCCGAGCGCCAACGCCGAATAGGGCGTGAACTCGGACGGCTTGATCACCACCGTGCAGCCGGCGGCCAGCGCCGGCGCAACCTTGCGGGTGATCATCGCATTGGGAAAGTTCCAAGGCGTGATGATGCCGCACACGCCGACGGGTTCCTTCAGGACGATGATGCGGCGGTCTGATGTAGGCGAGGGGATGGTGTGGCCATTGATCCGGCGCGCCTCCTCGGCGAACCATTTGACGAAGGACGCTCCGTAGCGGATCTCGCCTTTGGCCTCGTCCAGCGGCTTGCCCTGTTCCGTGGTCAGGATCAGTGCGAGATCGTCCAGATGCTTAAGCATCAGACCATGCCAGGCCTCCAGCAGGGCGGCGCGTTCGGCGTGGGTCTTCTTTTTCCAATCCCGATAGGCGGAAGCCGCGGCCTCTATGGCCGCGCGGGCCTCCGGGCCGGACATGTCGGGCACTGTGCCGATCGATATCTGTGTTGCCGGATCGATCACATCGACCGTTCTGCCGGAACCTGCCGCGACCCATCTGCCGCCGATCAGACCGGCCTCGCGGAAGAGAGTTTTGTCTTTCAGGCTTTTCATCGAAAACGACCTCGCAAATCAGGTGAGCGCCGCGACAACGGCGGATGTGATGGCGTCCGTACGATCTTTGCCGGCCGTGGTTCCCACCCCTCGCGCCGTTGTCGCTTCGATCGCGTTCATGACGCGGCCGGCTGCGTCCTTTTCGCCCAGATGTTCAAGCATCATTGCGCCCGACCATATGGCGGCGATCGGGTTGGCGATGCCGAGGTGGGCGATGTCGGGCGCGGAGCCGTGCACCGGCTCGAACATGGACGGCGCCGAGCGGTCGGGGTTGATGTTGGCGGAAGCTGCGTAGCCGAGCCCGCCCTGGATCGCCGCGCCGATATCCGTCAGTATGTCGCCGAAGAGATTGGAAGCGACGACCACGTCGAGGCTCTGCGGATCCATGATCATGCGCGCAGCGAGTGCGTCGACATGATAGCTGGTCACGTCGACGTCCGGATAGTCGGCGGCCAGCTTGCGCGTGATCTCGTCCCAGAACACCATCGAATATTTTTGTGCGTTGGACTTGGTGACGGAAGCCAGCCTGCCGCGCCGCGCCCGTGCCTGCTCGAAGCCGAAGCGCAGGATGCGCTCGACCCCGGCCCGGGTGAAGATCGAGGTTTCCACCGCGACCTCGTCCAGCGTGCCTTGATGCACACGCCCGCCGGCGCCGGAGTATTCGCCTTCGGTGTTTTCGCGGATGCACAGAATATCGAAGCTCTCGGCCCGCAGCGGCCCCCTCACACCAGGCAGCAGCCGGTGCGGCCGGATATTGGCGTATTGCACGAATGCCTTGCGGATCGGCAGCAGCAGCCCGTGGAGCGAGACGGAATCCGGCACCTCCGTCGGCCATCCGACGGCCCCGAGCAGGATGGCGTCGAAGCGGCGCAAGGTCTCGATGCCGTCCTCGGGCATCATGCGGCCGGTTTCCTTGAAGAAACGACAGGACCATGGCAACTCGGTTCCGGTCAGGGCAAAGCCGGAGTGCTTGGCCACGGTTTCCAGCACCGTCCAGGCGGCGGCGGTCACATCGCGACCGATGCCATCACCGGGGATCAGGGCGATCGAGTGGGTCTTCATTGGCATCTCTTCACAGGCTGATCAGGACGCTCTTGGTCCTGCGGTTGGCGAGATAGGCCTCGCGGCCAAGGTCCTTGCCGATGCCGGAGCGCTTATAGCCGCCGGTCGGCAGAATGTGGTCGCGCGAGCGGCTGTAGCGGTTGACCCACACGGTGCCCGCTTCGAGCTTGCGCGCGAGACGGATCGTGCGAGACAGATCCGCGGTGAACAGGCCGGAAGCCAGTCCGTAGGTCGGATGGCTGGACAGCGCGAGCGCCTCGTCTTCGGTCTCGAAGGTCTGGACCGTCAGGACCGGGCCGAAGATTTCCTCGACGATCGCCGGATTGGCCTGGTCGACGTTGGCGATCAGCGTCGGCTCGTAGAAATAGCCGGGGCTGTCCATGAAGGTGCCGCCCGTCAGGCATTCGCCGCCGCCCTCGAGCGCGGCCCGCACGATGGCGTCGACACGCCCCCGCTGCCGTTCCGAGATGATCGGCGAATACTGCGTGGTCTCGTCCCAGGTCGGGCCGGGCTTCACCGCCTTCACTCGCTCAAGGATGGCCGCCGTCAGGCTGTCGGCCACACTCTTCTCGACGATCAGGCGCGTGCCGGCCACGCAGGCCTGGCCGGCATTGAAGGTGACGCTGCCGGCGATTGCTGCCGCCGCCTTGTCGAGATCGGCATCGGCAAAGACGAGCTGCGGGCTCTTGCCGCCGAGCTCCAGCGTCATCGGCCTGATGCCGGTGCGGGCGACGTTCTCCATGATCGCCGAGCCGGCGCGGGTTGAACCGGTGAAGCTGACCTTGGCGATCTCGGGATGGCCGGTCAACGCCGTGCCGGTCGTGGGGCCGTCGCCGAGCACCACGTTGATAAGTCCTGCCGGCAGGCCGGCTCTGACGGCGAGCTGCGCCAAATGAACGGTCGAGAACGGCGTCATTTCGGACGGCTTCAGCACGACTGCATTGCCCGCGGCCAGCGCCGGGCCGAGTTTCCAGCCGGCCATCGAGATCGGAAAATTCCAGGGCGTGATCGCGGCCACGACGCCATAGGGTTCGCTCATGATCATGCCGAAACTGGCGTCGTCGGTCGGCGCGAGTTCGCTGCCTTCCTTATCGGCGAACTCGGCAAAGAAGCGGATCTGCTCGGCGGTCACGGCGATGTCGCCGGCGGCGAGCTGGCCGACGGGCCGGGTCGAGGACAGTGCCTCGATCCTGGCGAGCGTTTCGGCTTCCGCTTCCATCAAATCGGCCCAGGCGTGGAGCGCCCTGGTGCGCTCGCGCGGCCGGACGCCGCCCCAGTTGCTGGCTTTCAGCGCCGCCTTGGCACTTTCCACCGCCCGGTCCACCAAGTCCGCACCGGCCACGGGGCAGGCGGCATAGGACTTGCCATCGGACGGACGGCGCATTTCGATCGCACCCCCGGCCGAAATCAGCTCTCCATCGATGAAGTGGCCGACGGGAAGCGAGATTGTATCGGGATCGAAGCTCAGGCTCATGGGCAACCACTCGGCAGCATCGGCCTCAGCCTAGCCCGTGCCGACACGCAGCATGCGCTGTTCGGCGATCCGCCGCCGACGAATGTTGCGTGCTGGGGACAAGAGACGGCAAAATCTTCCGCGGCGGTCAGGGCCTGCGCGGGCGCTCGCTAGCCCACTGTGACGTAGATCTTGCGCACGGTCTCGATGGTCTTCCAAACACCCGTGAAGCCCGGCTTCATGACGAAGCTGTCGCCGGCCCGGTAGGTCACCGTTTCGCCGGCGTCGGGCGTGATTTCGACCACGCCGGCGAGGATATGGCAGAACTCGAAGGTTTCCCCCTTGATCGAGCGCGTTTCGCCGGGCGTGGCCTCCCAGACGCCGGTATGGACAAGGTCGTCCTTGGCCACGTCCTGCGCCCAGGTTTTGAAGGCGGGATTGCCGGCAATGAGCCGCTCCGGCAGCGCGGTCGATTCGCGGGGCGAAAAGCTCGGGTTGATATCGATGGGCTTGAGCAGGGACAAAGGATGGCCTTTCCAGTTGAGTTTCAATAACCGCGCGACCGGTCGACGAGCCCGATGGGATCGAGCCCGGCGCGGTGGCGCTTGATGTTGTCGATGACGGCCTGGGCGGCGGTCGCGGGTTGGGTCACGCTGGCTATGTGCGGAGTGAGGATGATCTTCGGATGCGACCAGAACGGATGTCCCGCGGGCAGCGGTTCGGGATCGGTCACGTCGATCATCGCCGACGACAAATGGCCGCTATCGAGCGCGGCGACAAGCGCTTCGTGATCGAGCTGCGGGCCTCGACCCGTATGAACGAGAGCCGCCCCGTCAGGCAGTTTCGCGAACAGGCCGGCGTTCAGAAATCCGCGCGTCTCCTCGGTCAGTGGCAGCAGGCAGATCAGTATGTCACTGGCCGCCAGCATCTGCTCCAGCCCAAGCTCGCCATGATAACAGGTCACCCCTTCGAGCCGCCGCGGGGAGCGGCTCCATCCGGAGAGCTGGAAGCCGAAAGGTTTCAGCCGGTCGAGGACGGCTTGGCCAAGCTGTCCGAGGCCGAGCACGCCGATCCGGCGCGACGCGGCTTGAGGCTGAGGGATGTCGCGCCATTCTCCGGGGCGCTGCTGCGCCAGATAGGCCGGCAAGTTGCGGTGGAGCGCAAGCACGGCGAGCGTCACATACTCCTGCATCATACGCACGATGCCCTCCTCGACCATGCGCACGATTTTCACCGGCGCGGGCACCGCGTCGAAGCGGAACTGATCGACGCCGGCGCCGATGGAGAACAGGATTTCGAGGTTGGTGTAGCGGTCGAGGTTCTCCGGCACCGTCCAGGTGATCAGGTAGCGCACTGCGTCGGGATCGACCGTAGAGGCATCGATCGTGAAGGGGAGGTCCGGCAACTCCTTAGCGAAGGCCTCGGCGAAGATCGCGCCACGCCGCGCGTCGGAATTGAAGAGGAATGTCATTCCGGCTGCTCCTTCAGGCCGCGCATCGCGCGCCCAGCGCCTCGATCATCTGCTGGCAGGCGGCGAGCTCGCTGGCGAGAATATATTCGTCCGGCTTGTGGGCGCGCCCGATATCGCCGGGGCCGCAGATGATCGCATCGAGCCCGGAGCCTTGGTAAAGTCCGGCCTCCGTCCCGTAGCTGACGGCGGCTAAAGGCGCTTCGCCGGTCAATTCGCGCAGCAGTCCCGCCAGAGCCGAGTCTTGCGGCAGCGACAGCGCCGGATAGGCGCTGATCGGCTTCCATTCAACAACATAGCCTTGAGCGGCAAGAGCTTCAGCCCGCGCCTTGACCGGGGTGAGCAAGCCAGCCGGTTCGATGCCCGGTATTGCGCGCGCCTCCAGGTCGAGCGTGCAGCTGTCGGGGATGATGTTGACCGACTGGCCGCCTGCGATCACACCGGCCTGCAGCGAGGAATAGGCCGGCTCAAAGGTTGGGTCGGACGGGCCATGCATCAGCCGCTCCGCTTCACTCACGGCGGCGCTCAGCACATCGGACATCGCATGGATGGCGTTAAGCCCAAGATCCGGTCGCGAGGAGTGGCCGGAGCGGCCGCTGATGATTACGCGGGCGGCCGCCTTGCCCTTGTGGCCGCGCACGGCGCGCATGCCGCTCGGCTCGCCGACGATGACGCCGAGCGGCTTGGCGCAAAGCTCGGGCAGCCCGGCGATCAAATGCGGCACGCCCCGGCACCCGATCTCCTCGTCATAGGAGAAGGCGAGGTGGATCGGTCTGGCGAGGCGCAGCCGCACAAGCGCAGGCACGGCGGCGAGCGCGGCGGCGAGAAACCCCTTCATGTCGGTGGTGCCGCGTCCGTAGAGCCGTTCGCTCTCCCGGCGCAGCGAAAAAGGGGCCGAACTCCATTGCGGCTCGCCGGCGGGGACGACGTCCATATGGCCGGATAGGATGTAGCCCGGAACCTCGGCCGGGCCGATGGTGGCGAAAAGATTGAAACGGTCGCCCTCTGGCCCTGGGAGCAGGGTGACCTTCGCGCCTTGTTCGGCGAGATGAGCCTCGATCCAGCCGGCAATGTCGCCGTTGGGCTTGCCGGCGACCGACGGAAAGGCGACGAGACGGTCGAGGATGTCGAAGACGTCCATTGCAGCCCTCAAGGCATTTAGGGTTCGCCGGCATCGATGCCGCATGCTGGCGAATTTCCGCAGAGGATGGGTGCGTTGCCACGCGATTGCATGCCGAAAGCGGAAGTATTTCAGTTGAATCTTGCGTTGGTGCACGGCTTTCGAGCAAATCCTGTGGGGTTTGCTTGTCTAGCGTTGGCGGGCACGGGTCAGCGGTCTGCTCGCCCGTTGATTTTTGAGGGTTCTTTCAGGGCCATGGAAGTGAAGCCGTCCGAAAGCTTGAAAATCGATGCCTTCTCGATGCGTATCGGCGACGTCCAAGATGTCGACCTGGAGAGGTTGCACGCGCTCTCGCTGTCAGTGGGATGGCCGCATCGCGCCGAGGACTGGCAATTCCTGCGTGAATCGGGCCAGGGCTTCGTGGCGCTCGATGAGATCGGCCGGGCTCTCGGTTCGGCCATGTGGTTCCCGCATGGCGCCAATTTCGCCACCGTGGGGATGGTCATCACCTCGCCGCGGCTTCAGACGCAGGGGGCGGCGCAATGGCTAATGAAGCGGATCTTCGACAGGATTCCCGGGCGCGATCTGCGCCTCAACGCAACCCGTGCTGCGCGGCGGCTTTATCTCTCTCTCGACTTCCAGCCGGAGAAGACCGTCTATCAATGCCAGGGCATCGCCCGCGTGCCGACAGCGGGCCGGCCGACGGAAGGGCGCGGCAACGTCCGGACCTTGGACGCGGGCGATATTGCGGCGGCGATCGCGCTGGACGCGGCGGGATTTGGCGTGAGGCGGACAGCGCTCATCGAAAAGCTCTTCGAGCATTCGGCCGGCTACGGCCTTTTCGACGGGAACAAGCTGACCGCTTTTGCCTTCTGCCGACCGTTCGGGCGGGGCCATGTCATAGGGCCGGTCGTGGCGGGAAGCGACCCCGACGCCCTTGCGGTCGTCCGGCCGCACGTGGCCGACCATTCGGGATATTTCCTCAGGATCGACACGCACATGGACAATGGCGAGTTCGCCGCCTTCCTGTCGCACAGCGGAATGCCGGTCTTCGATACGGTGCTGACCATGTCGAAGGGCAAATGCCTTGGCGATTTCTCCGACGGCGGCTCGGCTAGGCCGAAGACCTATGCCTTAGCAAGTCAAACCCTCGGGTAGTTGTCTTCGGATTGCTTCTTTCTCCCAGACGCGAGTGCGAGGAGGGGAAACGGACGCATGACTGAGACGGCACGATAAAGGCACCGGCATCATCATGGCTGCCCAGCCGTCAGCCTAAACGGTTTCTACATGGGCGTTGGCTCGTTCCATGATCCACCCTCTGACGGTCCTCACCACGCTGCCTTTCGAGAGCTGGCTCTCCGAAAGATAATAGGTCCATGGACTGGCGGCCCGCACGGGGAAAGGCTCCACCAGAAGCCCGCGGCTGATATAGGTTCTCGCCAGCGAATATTGCGTGGCGACGCAGCCCGCGCCCATCGCCGCCAGTTCCAGCGCAATGTTCGAGGCGTTCGTGGTGATGCCTTTCTCATAATCCGAAATGTCGATCTGCAGCGCGTCGCCCATGCATTGCCAATATTCTTGGCGGCCATGGACGAAGATCCAGTCGACGTTGAGGATATCGCGCGGCGAGCGCAGCCCTTTCGGCCCGGACAGCAGCCCGGGTGCGCAGAGGATGGCGAGCTGGTCGTTCCACAGCGGAACGCCACTCGGCGGGCGGTCGTCGAAGCGGCGGGTCGAGATGGTGATGTCGGCGATCTGCTCGCTGAGGTCTTCCCAGATCGTGCCGTGCAGAACGACCTCGATCTCCGGATGGATTTGCCGGAACGCCGCCATGCAGCCGGCCAGCCAGTTTTCGGCCAGGCTCATCGGACAGGAGATGACGACCGTCCTGTTGCGCGAGGAGGCGACGATCGCCTCCGTGGCGTGATCGATCTGGTCGAGCGCCTGCCGCAGCGTCGGCAGGAAAGCCTCGCCCATTTCGGTCAGCTTCAGGCTGCGCGGATAGCGCACGAAAAGCTGCCGGCCAAGATAATGTTCCAGCCCCCGCACATGATTGCTGACCGCCGCCTGGGTATAGCCGAGCTCGTTGGCAGCAAGGGTGAAGCTGAGATGCCGCGCCGAGCACTCGAACGAGCGGATATAGTTCAGTGGGGGTGGCGGCTTCATGCGATCGCTCCTTGGCAAAGCGAAAACTAGACCGGCGCCGTTGGCCTCCGCAACCGCCTTGACCTCGATTTTTTTGTGCGATGGCGCCAAACTAATTACGTGCCTGGCCCATGAGACCAAATTATTCGTAGTTACCTTGGAGCGATCGGGACGCGAAAGGTGGCGCCATGGACCAGCGGACGGCGGAAGGTGAGTCTGCTTCCACCGCAATTGCCCGTGTTGCCGACTTCGTGCTGCGCAGGTTGGCCGGCGCGTTCCCACGCGACGTTCTGAAATCGGCAGCCCTCCAGTTCCTCGACACGATGGGCATTGCCATCGCCGCCGGCCCGATGCAGGCGGGGCAAATCGCGCGCGACGCCGCGGTTATGCTCTACGGTTCCGGCGCCGACCGGCACGCAGCGAGGATGATCTTCGACGGCAGGCGCGCCAGCATGGCCGGCGCCGCCTTCGCGGCAGCGACCCAGATCGACAATCTCGACGGCCATGATGGTTACCCGCCGACCAAGGGGCACATCGGCGTGGCGGTTATCCCGGCGCTGCTTGCGCTCGCAGAAGAAAAGCCGGAGTTGACTGGCCCCGAGGCGCTGGCCGCGATCGTCGTCGGCTATGAGATCGCGGGGCGGGCCGGCATTGCGCTGCACGCAACCGTCTCGGACTATCACACCTCCGGCGCGTGGAATTCTCTTGGCGTGGCGGCGGTCGCGGCCCGCGTGCTTTCGCTTGACGACGATCAACTGCGCCATGCTTTCGGCATCGCCGAGTATCACGGACCGCGCAGCCAGATGATGCGCGAGATCGCAACGCCGACCATGCTTCACGACGGCTCAGGCATGGGGGCGCTGGTCGGGCTGTCGGCCGCCGTGCTTGCCGAAGCGGGTTTCGCCGGCGCGCCGGCCATCACGGTCGAGGCGCCGGAGGTCGCGGCACATTGGGATGACCTCGGCCTGTTCTGGCAGATGACCCGGCAATACATAAAACCCTATCCGGTCTGCCGCTGGGCCCATGCGGCGATCGACGCGACGCGCGCGCTTTGCCTGCAGCATGGGCTTCGGCCGGAAGACATACGCAAAGTCCATGTCAACAGCTTCCACTATGCGGCGACGCTGTTTGCCGGCATGCCGGACACGACATCAAAGGCGCAGTACAGCCTGCCCTTCGCCGTGGCCACGATGATCCTCCATGGCCGGATCGGCGTGGAGCACATTTCGGGCTCAGGTCTGCGCGATGCCGCCGTCGCGGATATGCTGAAGCGCGTCGAGGTGAACGAGGCGGCGAAGCACAGCGACCGTTTCCCCGCCGGGCGCTGGGCCGACGTGCAGATCGAGACGGTTGACGGCCGGCGGCTGGAGTCCGGAGATGTCCACGCACGCGGCGGCCCCGAAGCCCCGTTCAGCGAAGACGATATCGTCGCCAAGTACATGGAGTTTGCGTCGCCCGTTCTCGGCTCGACCAGGGCCGCCGCGATCCGGGACGGTATTCTCGGCCTGACCGACGCCGACCACCGGTTTTCCGAGGTGACCGCTCTGGTCTACGATCCTCCTGGCGGCCAGGGCAGCCATGCCGCTTAGGCTTCTCAAGTACGGGCTTAGCCGCGACTATCCGGTGACGGGCGACATTCCTGCGACGCCTGAGCTGAAGCCGTCCTATGACGTGGTCATCGTCGGTGGCGGCGGGCATGGCTTGGCCTGCGCGCATTATCTGTCGAAATACCATGATATCGCCAGCATCGCGGTGCTCGAAAAAGGCTATCTGGCCGGCGGCAATACCGCACGCAACACCACGACGATCCGCTCCAATTACATCACCCAGGAAGGCGTCGCCTTCTACAAGGAAGGCGTTTCGCTCTTCGAAGCGCTGTCGCAGGAACTCGACTTCAACGTCATGTTCTCGCAGCGCGGCCAGCTGACGCTCGCACACACGGAAGCGACGCTGCGCGCCTTCCATCTGCGCGCCGAGATGGGCAAGCATATGGGCACGCGCACCGAGGTGATCGACGCAAAAGAGGTCGAGAAGCTGGTGCCCGAACTCAACATGGATCGCGGCGGCGCGCTCGAGATCCTCGGCGGCCTCTGGCATGCCGATGGCGGCACGGCCCGCCACGATGCGGTTGCCTGGGGCTTCGCCGCGCAGGCCTCGCGCCGCGGCGCCGAAATCCACCAGCGCACCGAAGTTCAAGGCTTTGAGGTCGAGACCGGTCGGGTGCGCGCTGTGGTGACGAACCGCGGACGGATCGCCTGCGGCTCCGTGCTCATCGCCGCCGGCGGCATGAACTACGATGTCGCCATGATGGCCGGCGTGGAACTGCCGATCCGCTGCTACCCCTTGCAGGCAATGGTGACGCAGCCGCTGAAGCCCTGGCTCCACACGCTGGTCTCGTCCGTGTCGCTGCACACCTATCTGGTGCAATCCTCGCGCGGCGAGATCGTCATCGGTGGCGGCTCGGATCCGTACCAGCTCTATTCGACCCGCTCGACGCTGGACATGAAGGAGCATCTGGCGGAAGGCGCCGTGCATCTCTTTCCCTTCCTGCAAAGTGTGCGGCTGCTGCGGCAATGGGCCGGCATCACCGACATGACGCCGGACTACAGCCCGATCATGGGCGCCAGCCCTCTCGCCAATCTGTGGCTCGATTGCGGCTGGGGCACCTGGGGCTTCAAGGCGACTGCGGTCGCCGGCAAGCGCATGGCGGAAACCATCGCCAGGGGCCGGGTTCCCGACCTGCTGAAGCCGTTTGCGCTGGAGCGCTTCGAGAAGTTCCGACTGCTCAACGAAATGGGCGCCACGGCGGCGAGCCACTGACCATGAAGCTGCTTGACTGCCCCATGAACGGCCCGCGCAACATCGACGAATTCCAGTCCTTCGGTCCGCTGCGGCAGGCGCCCGATGCGGATGCTGCCGCCGACGCTGAGTGGGCAAGGCATCTCTTTCGCGCGGACAATCGAAAAGGTGTAGTGGTCGAGTGGTGGCGGCACGTGCCGAGCAACTTCTTCTTCCTCGCCGAGCGCGACGTCGTCACCAACGAAATCATCCGCACCTATGCGCCTGGGAGCCGGCCATGACGCGGCTTGGCACGCCATACGGCTCGCGCCTCGACCGGACGCGGCCTGTCCGCTTCACCTTCGAAGGCAAGGCTTATCATGGCTTTGCCGGCGACTGCATCGCCAGCGCGCTGGCGGCCTCGGACCAGTGGGTCCTGTCGCGCTCGTTCAAATACCACCGGCCGCGCGGCATCATGACCATGGCCGGCGCGGAAGCGAACACGCTGGTGCAATTGCCGTCGGAGCCGAATGTTCCCGCCGACCTGACGCCGCTCCAGGACGGCATGATGGTGACGGCGCAGAACGTCAACGGCTCGCTGGAAAACGACCGCGATGCGGTGATCGACCGCTTTGGACGTTTCCTGCCGGTCGGCTTCTACTACCGCACCTTCATGGGTCCGAGACAGGACAGCTGGCTCCGCTTCTGGGAGCCGATGATCCGTCGCAAGGCGGGGCTCGGGATCGTCGACGTCAAGGCGCCGCATCTGAGTTTCGACAAGGCGCATCTTCACTGCGACCTGCTGGTCGTCGGCGCGGGGCCGGCGGGTCTATCGGCTGCGATCTCGGCCGCACAAGCCGGCGCCGACGTGCTGTTGTGCGACGACAATCCCGAAATTGGCGGTTCGCTGACCTATCGCCGCTGCGATCCGGGCATATTGTTCAGTCTGGCAGCCAAGGCAGCCAAGCTCCCCAATCTGCGCATCATGACCGGCACCATCTGCAACGGCTGGTATGAGGACAATTGGCTGCCGCTGATCCAGGGCAACCGGCTCTACCGAACCCGCGCCCGCGAGGTTGTCCTGGCGACAGGCGCCATCGAGCAGCCGGCGGTGTTCCGCAACAACGATCTGCCTGGCATCATGGCCGGCGGCGCCGTGCAACGATTGCTCCGCCATTACGCGGTGCAGCCTGGCCGGCGGGCAGTCGTGCTGGCCGCCAATGACGATGGCTACGACTCCGCGCTGGATCTGGTCGAGGCTGGCGTCGAACTGGCCGCGATCGTCGATCCTCGGCCAAATGCCGGCGACCGCGCCGGTGAGCTTCGGGCCAGGGGGATAGGGATCCTCGCAGGCGCACCGATCGAGGAAGCGTCCGGGACGCGCGGCAACAAGCATGTGACGCGGGTCCGCATTGGCAGCCGCTGGATCGACTGCGATCTCGTGGCGGTCTCCGTCGGCTCGGTGCCTGCCTGGCAGTTGCCCTGCCATGCGGGAGCGATAGTTGGCTACGACGATGCGACGGCGCGAATGACGCTCAGTCTGCCGGTGGGCGCGGCCGTCCGGCTGGCAGGCGCCGTTGCCGGCAAATCGCGGTTGCAGTCTGCGATGGCCGACGGCCGCCGCGCCGCGCGCGAGGCTCTGGAGCGGCTCGGCCACGGCGATCCTCCTGACGTGCAGAACGAATGCGAGCCCGAGCCAGCTGCCTGGGCACAACCGCTCGCCGGCAACGCAAAAGGTCGCGACTTCGTCGATTTCGATGAGGATCTGCAGGTCAAGGACCTGCGGAATGCGGTCAAGGAAGGCTATCGCGAACTCGAACTGGTGAAGCGCTTTTCCACCGTCGGCATGGGGCCTAGCCAGGGCCGCCATTCGGCGCTCGCCACGGCGCGGATCGTCGCCGAAGCGACGGAGCGTGGGGTTGGCGAGGTGGGCGTCACCACGGCGCGGCCGCCGACCGGACCGGAGAAGCTCGGCGTGCTCGCCGGCCATCACGAGCCGTTGGAGCGGCGCACCGCGCTGCATGCGCGCCATCTCGCACTCAACGCTCGCATGAAGCCGATCGGTGCCTGGTGGCGGCCGTATTTTTACGGGCCGGAAGACCGGATAGACCGCCTGGTCCGCGAAGAGATCGCCGCGGTCCGCAACGGCGTCGGCATGCTCGACGTGTCGACTTTGGGCAAGCTGGAGATCCGCGGTCCTGACGCCGGCGCCTTCCTCGATCGGATGTACACGATGGCGCATGCCAACCAGTCCGTCGGCCGCGTCCGCTACTGCCTGATGCTCAACGAGATGGGCACGGTTATCGATGACGGCGTCGCCTATCGTCTCGCCGATGACCTGTTCTACGTCACCGCGACGACCGGCGCCGTCGCCCGCGTGCAGGCCGACATGCTGTTCTGGAATGCGCAGTGGCGGCTGAAGGTCGACGTGCTCAACGTCACGGCAGCATTTTCCGGCATGAACGTCACCGGCCCGAAGGCGCGTGAGGTCTTGCAGGCGCTAGATGGCGACATCGATTTCTCGCGCGATGCTTTCCCCTATCTCCACGGGCGCGAAGGCATGCTGGCCGGCCTGCCGGTGCGTGTGATGCGGATCGGCTTCACGGGCGAGGTGAGCTACGAGCTGCACTGTCCTTCGAGCTATGCGGTCGCGCTGTGGGACGCTTTGTCCGAGGCCGGCAAGCCGCATGGCTTGCGTCCCTATGGACTCGAGGCCTCGCGCATGCTGCGGCTTGAAAAGGGGCATATCCTGATCGGCCAGGATACCGACGCGCTGACCACGCCCAACGAGCTCGGTTTCGGCTGGGCGGTGTCGAAGAAGAAGCCCTTCTTCATCGGCAAGCGGTCGATCGAGATGCGGACGAGGCTTGGCGAAAGGCGCCGGCTCGTCGGCCTCTCTTTCGAGGGTGCAAGCAATATCCCCGGCGAGTCCTGCCTGGTGCTGCGCGGCGGCAACCCGGTTGGGCAGATCACTTCGATTGGCTTCTCGCCAACGCTTGGCCACACAGTCGCGCTGGCCTATGTCCATATCGACGACGCTGCTCCCGGCAGCAAGGTCACGGTGAAGTGTCGCAGCGGCGAATTGGTGCAGGTGCCGGTGATCGGTCACGCCTTCGTCGATCCGCAGAACGTCCGGCAGGAGATGTAACGATGGCCGGTCTTGCCATGCGGACATTTCCCCTGTCGCCGAACGGCTCGGCCGCTGAAGCAGTTCTGCCAAATGGGCAGCTGATAGTGACCGATCTGGCGGCCCGATCGCGCTTCGGCATCAAGGGTCCGGGCAGTTCAGCCTGGCTCGAAGCGCAGGGTCTCTCCTTACCGCCCGTCAATCGCATCGCCATACAGGGCGGCGTCAGGCTGCTAAGACTTGGCAGCGAAGATTTCCTGGCGATTGACGATATAGGGGCCGGTGGCGCCGCCGCAAAGCTTATAGCCGACTGGCAGGTCGAGAAGGACCCGCGCGGCTATTGGTCCTGGCGCGAGGAGGGCTGGAGCTGGATGCGACTTTCCGGCCAGTCGGCAGAAGCGGTGATGGCGAGGCTTTGCGCACTGGACCTCAGGCCTGCCCGTTTTGCCGATGACGAGATCGCGCAGACGCGCGTCGCCCATCTCGAAGCCGTGCTTGTGCGCAGCGTGGGGGGCTTCGACATCTTCTTCGACATCGCCTCGACAGCATTCTTTATCAGAACAGTCGACGCGGCGGCGCAGCTCGCCGACGGCGACACGACGACCCGGGAGAACCATCGATGAACAGCGTACAAGGCGTCATTGCGCCCATCCTGACGCCCTTCGACAAAGACGGCAGCGTCGCCCGCGATCTGTGGGTCAACCATGCGAAATGGGTGCTTGCTCAGGGCGCGCATTACCTTTCGCCGTTTGGGACGACCGGCGAGGCGCTGTCGCTGTCGCCGCGCGAACGCATGCAAGCCCTGGAGTGGCTGGCCGAGGCCGGCATCCCGGCCGATAAGATGATGCCCGGCACAGGCTTGACCGCGCTGCCCGAGACGCTCGAACTGAGCCGGCATGCCCTGGAACTCGGCTGCGCCGGCGTCATGGTGCTGCCTTCGTTCTTCTACACCGCGGCGGGCGATGACGGGCAGGCGCGCTACTATTCGGAACTGGTCGAGAAAGTCGCCAGCCCGAAGCTCAAGCTGATCCTCTATCACATCCCGCAGAATTCCGGGGTGCCGGTATCGCCGGCGCTGACGGCGCGGCTCAACGCGGCATTTCCCGAAACCGTTGTCGCCTACAAGGACAGTGCCGGGAACTGGGACAACACCGCCGCCGTGATCGCGGCGGCGCCCAACGTCTCGGTCTTCCCGAGTTCCGAGGGCCAGCTTACCCAAGGCCTGGTCGCCGGCGCGGCGGGCTGCATTTCCGCTTCCGTCAACCTCAACGCCAGGGCTATCCGCGCCGTCTATGACGGCGCGCGCGCCGGCCGCGACGTCTCAGCCGCCGATGCCGCCATAAAGGAATTTCGAAAGGCGGTTCAGACCGCCGGGCTGATCGGCGGCATGAAAGCGGCACTTGCCGTGCGCTCCGGCGACCAGCGCTGGCTCAATCTGCGCGCGCCGCATGAGAACACCAGCCCGCAGGCAGGCAAGGCTTTGCTCGAGGCGCTGGGTCCTCTTGCCGATCACATTCCAGGTCCGAGGCGGGGCTGAAATGTCCGCGCGGCCAACAATCATCGTCAGCAGCGACGCGCCGGACGGGCCGATTGCGGTGCTGGCGGAAACCCATCCAGATATCAGGGTGCTTGGCTGCGACAGCTACGAGGCGCTTCCCGATCTGATTGCGGACACCGGCGCCGAGGTGGTGTTCACCATCAAATTCGACCGGGGATCGCGCTATCCGCGTGCGGCGCTGGTCGAGAGCCCGACCGTGCGCTGGGTTTCGGTCGGCGGCTCCGGCACGGATCACCTGCGCCCCTGGAATCCGACAAAGGTGACGATAACCAATTCGGCCGGCGTCGCCGCCGACATGATGGCCGAATATGTCTTAGGCGCGATGCTTTCCTTCTCTCTTGGCCTGCGCGGCTTCGCGCGCGAGCAGGCTGCCAGGAGTTGGACGGCCGGCAAGGTCGAGCCGATCCAGGGCAAGACGCTTCTGATCCTTGGGCTCGGCAAGACGGGGCAGGCGGTCGCCGTCCGGGCCAGGGCCTTCGGCATGACGACCCTGGGCGTGCGCGCCAGCCCGAAACCGACCTACCACATCGATGAGGTGCACGGCATGGCCGACCTGCCCAGCCTGTGGGGCCGTGCCGATTTCATCTTGTGCGCGGTGCCGCTGCTCGAAAGCACACGTGGCATGGTGGGCAGCGAAGCCTTCTCGGCGATGAAGCCTTCGGCGGTGCTGATCGACGTTTCCCGCGGCGGCGTCGTCGACGAGGCGGCGCTCCTTGCGGCGCTCGACGGTGGCCGGATCAAGGGCGCGGCGCTCGACGTCTTCGCCCTCGAGCCGCTGCCGCCGGCGCATCCGCTGTGGGGCTACGAGAACGTGATCGTCACGCCGCATTGCTCGTCCGTCTACGACGGCTGGGACGTGAAGTCGGCACGCATGTTTGCCGAGAATCTCGCCCGCTACCGGCGCGGCGAGCCTTTGGCGAATGTGGTGGATCCGGGACGCGGCTATTAAGGAGGACAGGCCGATGACAGCGCATGACAGGCGAAGCGGCGGACGGCGCACCAGAGCGGCCGGGCGCAGTGGCGGCGGCATTGCGCAACTGCCCTGGCAGCGCGTCACAAACCCCTACGCGCCGATGCAGATCCTCGACGAGGAGCAGATGGACAAGCTCCACCGGACCTCGATGCGTATTATGTCCGAACTCGGCATCCGCGTCATGGGCGAGAAGGTGCTGGGTATCTTCGAGGCCGCGGGCGCCATCGTTGATCGGGCCGAGAACACGGTGCGGATCGACGAGAGTATCGTCAGAGAAGCGCTTAGGAACGCGCCATCGTCCTTCTCGCTAAGCTCGCGCAATCCGGACAAGCAGATCCGCATCGGCGGCAATTCGCTGGTGTTCGGGCTGGTCGCCGGGCCGCCCAATGTGCATGACCGCATCAACGGCCGCCGGCAGGGCAATCTGGCTGACTATGAGAACTTCATCCGCCTCGCGCATCATTTCAACGCCATCCATATCATCGGCAACCAGGTGGTGGCGCCTATGGAGCTGCCGGCGAATTCGCGCCATCTCGACACCTATCGCGCCAATCTCACGCTGTCGGATCTGAGCTTCCATTGCTCGGCGATCGGCCGCGGCCGCGCCATGGATAGCATCGCCATGACGGCGATCGCACGCGGCACGACCATCGAGGCACTGCGCAATTCGCCGGGGGTCACGACGATTATTTCCGTCAACTCGCCGCGCCTGTTCGACGAGGCGATGGCCGAAGGCCTGATCGCCATGGCCGAGCACGGCCAGCCGGTGACGATCACGCCCTTCACCCTGATGGGCGCCATGACCCCGGTGACGCTGGCCGCGGCTCTTGCGCAGCAGAATGCCGAGGCCCTGTTCGGCGTGACGCTGACGCAGCTGGTCAATCCCGGCACGCCGGTGATGTATGGCGCCTTCACGTCCAATGTCGACATGCGTTCCGGCGCGCCTGCCTTCGGCACGCCGGAGAACGCCAAGGCCAACATCGTCGCCGGACAGCTGGCGCGGCGCTATAACCTTCCCTACCGCACCTCCAATGCCAATGCCTCCAATGTCGTCGACCTGCAGGCGGCCTATGAGACCGAGATGGCGACCTGGGGCGCGGTGCTCGGCGGCGCGAACCTGATCTATCACGCCGCCGGATGGCTGGAGGGCGGGCTGACAGCCTCCTACGAGAAGCTCGTCCTCGACGTCGAGATCCTGCAGAACATGATGGAGTTCCTGCGGCCGATGCCGTTCGAGGAGGACGACCTCGGCTTCGAGGCGATCAAGGCCGTGCCGACCGGCGGACATTTCTTCGGGTCGGAGCACACCATGGCGCGCTACGAGACCGCCTTCTACCGGCCGATGCTGTCCAATTGGCAAAATTACGGCAGCTGGCAGGAAGCGGGCGGCCACGATGCGCTGGAGCGGGCGACGCAGCTCTGGCAGCAGGCACTCAGCGACTACGAGGAACCGGTTATGGATCCAGCCATCCGCGAGGAGCTGGACGCCTATGTGGCGCGCCGCAAGGAGGAGATCGGCGCCGGCGAGCCCTAAGCGCCTGGAGTTCAACGAAAGAAAGGGGAAGCGCATGACAAGACAGCATTTGCTGGGCACAGTGTTAGCCCTCGCTCTTACCGCATCGGCACACGCCGCGAACGTCAAGGTGATCAATGACGACGCTTGGTTCGCCGAGGGCCCGATCTGGTACCAGGACAAGCTCTTCTACGTCGAATACGGCCGCGGCACTGTGGACGTTTGGGACGGCAAGAAGAACGCGATTTTCTGGAAGATGGATGGCTGCGGCCCTTCGGCCGTGCTGCCGACCGCGACGGGCGAATTCGTCGTCACCTGCTACGACAACAACACGATCGGCCGCATCTCGGCCGACGGCAAGACGCTGCCGGCCTACGACAAGGACACCGACGGCAAGCCGTTCAGCGGCCCCAATGATTTCGCGCCGGACAAGGAGGGCGGCATCTACTTCACCGGCTCCGGCAAGGGCGGTCCGCTGATCGACGCGTCGGCCTACTACATCGGCAAGGACGGCAGCGTGAAGAAGGTGGCTGGCGACCTGCACAATGCCAATGGGCTGGTCATGTCGAACGACGGCAAGATGCTCTACCTGGTCGAAACCGAGGACAACCGCATCATCGAGTTCGATGTCGGGGCCGATCACAGCTTGAGCAACCGTCGCGTCTTCCTTCGGCTCGACGATCTGTTCCCGAACCAGCCGCATATCTGGCCGGACGGCATCAAGATGGACGAGGCTGGCGAGATGTATATCGGCCAGAGCCCGCGCTCCCTCGACGCGCCGGGCAAGATCATAGTGGTGGACAAGGACGCCAGCCTCTTGCGCACGCTTTCGGTGCCGTCGCCGTCCATGCCGAACTTCGCCTTCGGGCCCGATGAAAAGGAGCTTTACGTGATGGCCCTCGACCAGATCGATGCAGCACCTTGGCACGGCAAGGTCTACGAAGTGCCGAATAAGTAGCTGCGATCGTCGTGATCGTCGGATAGGAAGGAGGCTGGCCGCTTTGCAGCCGGCCTTTGCTTTCGCGCGATGACCGCTCAGCCGGCCATCCAGCCGCCGTCCACCATCAGGTTGATCCCGGTGACGTATGTCGCAAGGTCGCTGGCCAGGAAAAGCGCCGCGCCGGCGACATCGTTCGGCTCGCCAAGCCGCGGCCATGGCGTGCGGCGGCGCGAATAGTCGAGCGCATCAGGGTCGTTGGCGATGCCCGGCTTGCCGGTGATGATCTTGCCGGGAGCTATCGCATTGCAGACGATCAGGTCCTCGGCGTGATCGACCGCGATCTGGCGCGTCATCTGCACGATCGCGCCCTTGCTAACCGAATAGGGGAAATCGCCCGGGCAGGCGACCATACCGTGCTGCGAGGCGATATTGATGATGCGCCCGCGTACGCCGTTGACCGGCTCCTGCCTGAGCATCTGCAGCACCGCCTGTTGCGAGCAGTAGAAGAAGCCGGTGACGTTGACGTCGATCACCTTCGCCCATTGCTCCGGCGTGGTCTGGAGCAGATTGGTCGAGGTGTAGACCGCGGCGTTGTTGACCAGGATATCCAGCCGCCCGAACCGGTCCACCGCCTGCCGCATCATGGTTATGACGGCCTGCTGATCGGCGATGTCCGTGGAGATGAAGATCGCCTCACCGCCAGCCGCTTCGATCAGCCGGACCGTTGTTTCGCCGCCTTCGATAGCTTCCTCGCGCGTATCGGCGACCACCACCTTCGCGCCGTCCTGCGCGTAGCGTTGCGCGATGGCGCGGCCGATGCCGGAGCTCGCGCCGGTGACAATGGCAACCTTGCCGTCCAGAAGACCCATCTTGCCTGCCTCAGCTTTCCCACCGCACCACTTGGCCTTGTCCCGGGTTGACCAGCGCGCCGTCACGCGTGATTTCCTCGCCGCGCAGGAACACCTGCCGCAAGGTGGCTGAAACGCTCCAGCCGTCGAACGGCGTGTAGCCGGCCTTTGACTTCTGGTCGGCATCGCGGATGGCAAAGGTTCGCGTCGGGTCGATGATGAGGATGTCGGCATCGTGGCCGACGGCCAGCCTGCCCTTGCGCCGGCCAAGCCCGAACCTTTCGGCCGGATTGGCCGCGCACAGGCGCGCGATGTCGCGCAGCCCAATCAGGCCTTCGTCGACGAGCTTGAGCATGACGGAGAGCAGCGTCTGCAGTCCGGGCATACCGCCCGGGATGTCCGCGAAAGCCGGATAGCTGGCGGCCTTCTCGGCAGGGCTGTGTGGCGCGTGATCGGTGGCGATGATGTCGATCAGCCCGGCCGCTACAGCCTCGCGAAGCCGCTGCACATCTTGCCTCGGCCGGAACGGCGGTGATCCCTTCAGTCGCGCGCCTTGCTTTTCGTAGTCGTCCGCGCAGAAGAACAGGTTCTGGGGTGTCGTCTCGACGCTGGCATCGGCAAGATCGCGCAGGCGCCGCCAGGTCTCGACGCCGAGCGCCGAGTTGATCTGGCGGACATGAACGCGCGCGCCGGTCTCGGCCGCCGCCAGCAGCGCCCGCGCGATGCCGTTGGCCTCGGCCAGTGGTGGCCGGCTTTCGCGGAACGCTGCGATGTCGCAAGCATGAACGCGCCCGGCGCTGCCCACCAGCAGCGATTGATCGCCGGGCGAGATGCCGACGATCGTCTTGATAGAGCTCATCCGCTTGAGCGCGTGAAGAACGGTGTCCACCGTCGGAAAAAGAAACGGCTCTGGGACATCCGCCGTGAAAAGCTCGATCGATACCGGAGCAAGCGCCGCCAGCCCTTCGAGACTGTCCAGCCTCTCGCTGACAACAGCCTGGAAGCCGACATCGACGTTGAGCTTGCCTTCGGCCATCGACGTCTTCTCGGCAAGCTGGTCTGCCGTCGCCGTCCAGGGCTCGTCGGTCGGCATGTCGAGCACCGTCGTCACGCCGCCTAGCGCGGCCGCATGCGTGCCCGAAGAGAAGTCTTCCTTGTGGGTCAGTCCCGGTTCGCGCAGATGCGCGTGCGCATCGACGAGACCGGGCAGCAGCAGATAGCCGCTTGCGTCGATCACCTTCCGCGCTTCGGCCGCGTCTCCTGGCTGGATCAGGGCCGCGATCCTGCCGGCGTTGATGGCAATGTCGCGGCGGGCTTCGCTATCTGCGTTGACGATCGTCGCGCCGCGGATGAGGGTTTCGAACATTCCGCTGTTCAGCCGGCACGCTTGCCGGCCAACGTCCGGTGATTGTCCAGCCAGTACCGCGCGATGTCGGCGCGCCGCATGAAGATCGCCCCCGGCGTCTTTTGCACGTGCTCGATCACCTCGCGCAGGCCGGACGCCCGGTTCGGCTGGCCCATCCAGCGCGCGTGCACGCAGATGTTGAGCATCCGTCCGCCCGTCTCTTCCGCCTCCCAAAGCATGTAGTCGATGGCCGAGCGGCAATCCTCGGCGAAGTCGCGCGGATTGCTGTAACCCGGCGCGATGAGGAAGCGGCTGTCGTTGAGCGTCTTGGAATAGGGCACGACGAGGATTTTCTCCTCGCCATGGTCGACGAAATAGGGCAGCTCGTCGTTGCAGGGATCGGAGTGGTAGAGAAAGCCGCCCTCGCGCACCAGCAGATCGCGGGTGTTGACGCTTGGAAACGAGCGGCAGTTCCAGCCGAGCGGCCGCCGGCCAAGCACCTTCTCGTAAAGCGCGATCGCTTCGTGCAACTGCCGCTCCTCTTCCTCGCGCGGCATGCCGGGATAATCGGTCCAGCGCAGCCCGTGACCGAGCAGGTCGTGGCCGCGCGCATTCATCCACTCGGCGACGGCGGGATTCTTTTCCAGCGCCACCGCGCAAGCCGACACCGTGATCGGCACATCGTAGCGGTCGAACAGCCGAGCCAGCCGCCAGACGCCGGCCCGGCTGCCGTATTCGAAATGCGTTTCGGTGCCGAGGTCGCGATGCGGTGAAAGGCCGGGGTTGTTGTACTCGCCCCAATTGTCGTTGCGGCCGTCATCCAGCCAGTTGTACTCCGACCCTTCCTCGTAGTTCAGCACGAGATTGATCGCGACTTTCGCGCCGTCCGGCCAGATGACATAGGGCGGGTTCGGTCCATAGCCGACGAAGTCGCGCGGCTGGACCGGTTGTGAGGCAGCGCTTGTCATGGCAATCCCTCTCACTTCGTCTCGTTGGCCGAAATCCAGTCCATATAGGCGTGGAACGCCTCCTTGCCCGGGCGCGGCCGCCATGCCGTATCACGCATGATCCTCGCGATGTCGTAGGCGCCCCACATGCCGCCTTTCAGCGACACGTCCTGTACGATATTGGCGTCTTCTCCGGGCGTCATCTCAACCTTCAGCGCCGGAACGCGCTCCTTTGCCCAGGCGATGATCTCGCCGATGGTCTGGCCGGAGCCGGAGCCGATATTGTAGTGGCGGTAATTGAGGCGCGGCGCATCAAGCAGCGCGAGGATCGCGGCAGCGACATCGGTCGAGGCAAGATAGTCGCCCACCGGCTCCAGACTGTTCGGCCGGATCGTTTCGCCGGCCAGGGCCATGTGCGCAACACGGTTGGGGACATGGCGGAAGTTGCGGCTCTCGGTCGCGCGATCCATCGGGCCGTAGACGGAAGCAAGCCGGACCGAAACCGCCGACAGGCCGAACAGGTCGGCATAGCGGTTGGTCACCATCTCGGAGGCGAATTTGGAGATGCCGTAAAGCGTCAACGGCGCGACGTAGCCGTCCTCCGGCAGCGGCTCGCCGCTCCAGTCGGGGCCATTGTGTCGATAGATGGCTCCCGAGCTGACATAGATGAAGCGCTTCACGTTGGCCCGCGCGCGTGCCCATTCGAGCATGCGCACTGTGCCCATGAGATTGACATCGACGATGCGAGCCGGGTCCTCGGCCTCCGGCTGGCGCTTGGCCTCCGAGGCGCTGCCGCGCGAAATCGGTGTGATCGTCGCGCCATGTACGATCGCGGTGATGTGCTCGTTGTCGAGTGCGGCGGACCACCCCGCCGGGTCGAGGATATCCGCGCTGATCACTTTGAGCCGGTCGCGCACCGGAGCGAAATGCCTTTCGGCCGCGGCGTCGAGGCCGGCGCGATCCAGGATGACGGCGCGCGCGGCAGGGTCGCGGTCCAGCCAGGCACGCGCCACCACGCTCATGACGAAGCCGGTGCCGCCTGTGACGAGAAGGGTCATGTCTTGGAGCCTCCTATGCTGGAAATTGATTCAACGCACCGCATAGCCGCCATCCACCAGGAGGTCCGTGCCGGTGACGAAGGAAGCGTCGGACGAAAGCAGAAAGGCGCAGGCGGCTGCGATCTCTTCGGGCTCGGCAATTCGTCCGAGCAGATGCGCAGGTCCTAGACCCTTGTCGGCCGCCTCCAGACTGGACCAGCGCTGCAGCAGGCGGGCGGTCGCGACCGCTCCGGGCGACAGGCTGTTCACCCGGATGTTCTGATCCGCATGGTCGATCGCCATCGCCTTCGCCAAATGCACAAGCCCCGCCTTCGCCGCGCAATAGGCCACCGCCTTGCCGACGGCGACGCGCGCGAATTGCGAGCCGATGAAGACGATCGACCCGCCGCCGCTCGATGCCATCAGCGGCACCGCGAATTTGGAGATCAGGAACGCGCCGGTCAGGCTGACGTCGAGTTCCAGCCGCCACTTGTCGACTGAAAGGTCGGCGACGGTGCCGTCGGTCGAGGGAGCCGCGGCGTTGTGGACCAGACCGTCCAGCCGGCCGAATGCTTGAGCTGTCGCGTCGACAGCATCTTGGACCGAGTCCGGATCGGTGACATCACAGTCGACAGCCAGAGCATTCGGCCCAAGGCTGGCGGCAAGCGCCTTCGTCGATGCTGTGTCCCGATCCGAGCAGGCGACACGGGCTCCCTCGTCGGCGCAGCGGCTCGCGATCGCCGCGCCGATGCCGCTCGCGGCGCCCGTGATCAGAACGAACTTGCCATCCAGACGGTGGGGAAGGGCGCTGTTCACGGCTCGCCTCCGCACGGCTGCGCAACCGCTACACTGACCGGGCGCCGCCGCAGATTGATGCAAGCCGCAACCGCCACCAGAATGCCGCCGGTGCCGAGCACAAACAGCATGGCCTGCGGCGCGGTACGCTCCATCAGTCCCGCGGCGAGACCCGGCGTCAGGATGTTGCCGATCGAATAGAGCAGAAGCAGCGTCCCCGAAGCCGCCACCATGTGCCGGCTGTGCATGCGCGAATTGGCGAAGGCGATGGCCACAGGATAGACCGTGAGCGCGGTTGCTCCATAGAGGAAGAACAGCAGGAAGAGCAGCGGTAGCGGTCCGCTGCCCAGCCAGGCGATAGAGGCGCATAGCGACACGGAAAGCAGTCCCTGGACAAGCAACATGATGCGCCTGTCGAACCGGTCGGACAGCCATCCGATAGGCGTCTGCGCCAGCATGCCGGCAATGCTGACGGTCGTCACCAGGCCGACAGTGGCGGCGGCGGACAGTCCGATCTTGGCGCCGTAGATTGGCGTCAGCACGAAGATGTTCATGTTGGTGATGCCTGCCTGGAAGATGCTGACCACCGTTACCGGAGCGAGACGCAGCAACTGGATGACGCCGTAGCGTTCGTCATGCGCCGGGATATCGGCCAGGGACGGCTCGGTTTGCTCGGCGGGCAGGGCAGGCCAAGGCCTGGAGACAAACCGTGCAAGCGCCGACAAGAGCACCGTCGCCGCGCTGACGGCGAACAAATGCGGCGAATGCGCGCCGACGATCTCCAGCAGCAGCTGTCCGAACAGCACCGCGACCGCCGTCGTCAGCATGTAGATGGAGAACAGCCTGCCGCGATTGTGCTGGTCGGCATAGAGGTTGATCCAGCTTTCGCAGACAACGAACATCGCCGCCATGGCAAGCCCGCCGAGCAGCCGGAGGCAAAGCCATGCCGGCATGAAATCGGTGAGCGCGAATCCCGAGGCGGCAAGGCTTGCAAGCACGGTGATGGCGAAGAAGGCGCGCTCATGGCCGACGCGCGACACCAGCGGACGCGCGACGATGCAGCCGATGAGAAATCCGACCGGATAAGCGGTCAGCACGAGTTGCACTTCGGAAGGGTCGATTCCCGGCGCGCTCAATGCCAGCGAGACCGCGGTGGTCAGCATGGCGCTGCCGGTGCCGGCCAGGCAGACGCGCGCCATGATCGGCAGGATGGCGCGCGACCGTTCGGCCTGACGCCAGAGGCGGCCCAGTGAAGCTGGCCTCGTCATGAACGGTCGCTCGCCTCGTCCGGATGCCTGGGACTCTCCAGCGCTTCCGCCGGAATGTGGCAGGCGATCTCGTGCGTGGCGGACATCCTGCGGATCGGTGGCGGTTCCCTGTCGCAGATCGAACCCAGCTTGCGATGGCAGCGGCTGGCAAAGCGGCAGCCGCGCGGGACATCGACGGGGCTCGGCGTGTCGCCGGTCAGCGTGATGCGGTTGCGCTCTGCCCCTTCCGGTTTGGTGCTGCGGATCGCCGAGATCAGCGCCTCGGTGTACGGATGGGTCGCACCGCCGAAGATCTCCTCGACGGTGCCTTTTTCCATCACCTTGCCGAGATACATCACCACGACCTTGTCGGCGACGTGGCGCACCAGCGCCAGGTCATGGCTGATGAACAGCATCGTCGCATGCCGGGTCTTCTGGATGTCGAGCAGCAGCGTCACCACGGCCGCCTGCACGGAGACATCCAGCGCCGACACAGGCTCGTCGGCGACGATCAGCGACGGATCGGAGGCGAAGGCGCGGGCGATGGCGATGCGCTGCTTCTGCCCGCCGGACAACTGGCTCGGCCGGCGGGCGGCGAAGTCCGGCGAAAGCCGGACCATCTCCAGCAGCTCGCGCATGCGCTGGTCGATGGTCGCCTTGCCCTTGCGGATGCCGAACTTCTTCAGCGAGCGACGGATCGAGAAGCCGGCGCTGTGCGACGGATTGAGCGTCGAGTCCGGGTTCTGGAACACCATCTGGATCGATTGCAGCAGGGGCTTCGGCCGCGCGCTCGCTTCGATCGCGGCGATGTTTTCGCCAGCCATGCGGATTTCGCCCGAAGTGGCGCGGTCGAGGCCGGTGACGATACGCGCCAGGGTCGACTTGCCGCAGCCGGATTCGCCGACCAGCGCGACGATCTCGGCCTTGCCGGCCTCGAAGGATACGGCCTCATTGGCCTTCAGCGTCTTGTGGTAACCGAGGTGATAGAACTTGGTGATGTCGGAGAAAGTGATCTCGGCTGCCGGTGCCGCACTCTCGCCGGATAGCGGCGGAAGCTCGCGATGAGCCACCTCGAGTTCGGGCCAGCGCACGCAGCGCACAACATGCCGCTCGCCGACCGGTTCCAGCGTCATGCCGGGCCGGTCGCACAGGCCGGCGCGGAAACCGGCGCAGCGCGGACCAAAGAGGCAGCCGCGCGGCCGCTCCGACGGCAGCGGGATATGGCCCGGAATGGCGGCAAGCGTGCGACTGTGCTTGCCGTGCCCGATATCGGGAATGCAGTCGATCAGCCCTTGCGTGTAGGGATGGCGTGGCCGGCCGAACAGCTCGCGCGTCGGCGCCTCCTCGACCAGCTCGCCGGAATACATGATGCCGACCCGGTCGCAGCTTTCGGCGATCAGACCGAGATTGTGCGAGATGAACAGCAGGCTGGTTCCATAGCGACGGCGCAGCTCGCCGATCAGATCGATCACCGCCGACTCCACCGTCACGTCGAGACCGGTGGTCGGCTCGTCGAGCAGGAGCAGCGACGGCCGCCCAAGCAGCGCCATGGCGATGACGACGCGCTGCTGCTGGCCGCCCGAAAGCTGGTGCGGATAGCGCTTCAGCATGTCGCCGGCGTCGGGCAGGCGCACGTCTTTCAGCATGGCGGCTGCCATGTCGAGCGCCTCGACGCGACTTGCGCCGAGATGGAGCATCGGCACCTCGGCAAGCTGCGCGCCGACCGTTTTGACCGGATTGAGCGCGCTCATCGGGTCCTGGTAGACCATGGCGATGCGCCGTCCGCGTATGGCGCGCAACTTGTGCGCCGGTGCGTTGACCAGTTCCTCGCCTTCAAAGCGGATACTGCCGCCGGCGACCACGCCTGTCGCACCGAGATAGCCCATGATCGCCATCGCCGTGGTGCTCTTGCCGCAGCCGGATTCGCCGACCAGCCCGAAGCTTTCGCCGGGCTTCACCTCGAAAGACAGCTTCGGCACCGCAACGATCGTCTCGGCCTTCCCGCGAAACTCGATGCGCAGATCTCGGACAGCGAGGAGCGGCGTCCCGGACGCACGCTCGCCTTTCATCGAAATTGGCTCGGCGACCATCGTCATGGCTTCCAGGCCTCCCGCAGGCCGTCGGCCAAGAGGTTGAAACCCAGAACCAGGCTGACGATGCCGATTGAGGGCAGCACCGACATCAAAGGCCAGACGTTGAGCACCGTCGTGCTTTCCTTGACCATGCCGCCCCAGTCCGGGTTGGGCGGCGGCAGGCCAAGGCCAAGGAAGCCGAGAATGCCGATGGTGATGATGGTGTAGCCGATGCGCAGACAGGCATCGACGATCAGCATGCCGCGGCAGTTGGGCAACAGCTCGACAAGCATGATGTATAAAGTACTTTCGGCGCGCAGCCTTGCGGCGGCGATGTATTCCTGCTCCTTCAGGCCGAGTACCAGCCCGCGCGTTATTCGCCCGATTCCTGGCGCCGAGGCGATCGTCGTGGCGATGACGATGTTGATTATCGATGGCCCGATATTGGCGATCAGGATGACGTAGAGGACCAGCACCGGGAAGGCGAGGATGATGTCGGAAAGGCGGCTGATCACGGCATCGATCCAGCCGCCGTAATAGCCGGCGATCATGCCGAGCGTGATGCCGACGATCATGGCGACCGCGACGGAAAGCGGCGCGACGACCAGCACGGTGCGAGCGCCGAAGATCAGGCGAGACAGCTCATCGCGGCCGAGAATGTCGACGCCGAGCCAATGCGCCGCCGATGGCGTCGGGTCGGCTAGCGCCATCACATCCTGCTCGGTCGGAGAATAGAGCGGCAGCACCGGTGCGAGGATCGCCGCAAGCACCCAGAAGCCGACCAGGAACAGCCCGACCAGTGCGGTAGGCGAGCGCAGGATGCGCGCCCATTTCAGGCGTGCCCTGCCCGTTGCCTTGACGGCCGTCGCCTCCATAGCTCTCTGCTCGACCAGTGCGCTCATCGCAATCTTATGCGTGGATCGAGCAGCATGTAACCGAGATCGCCGACGAATTGCGTCGTGACCGCGATGGCGACGGTGATCAGCGTGGCCGCCTCGATGGTCGCGATGTCGCCGAAGAGGCTGGCATCGAGCAGCAGCCGACCGAAGCCGGGATAGGCGAAAACGAGCTCGGTCACCACCACGCCGCTGATCAGGAAGTTGATCTGCAGGAGCAGCACCGTGAACGGGGCGATCATCGCGTTTCGCAGGGCATGGCCGATGACGACCTGGCGTGTGCTCATTCCCTTCAGTACCGCGGTGCGGATGAAGGGCTTTTCCATCACCCCGATCATGGACACGCGGATCATGCGCGCGACATAGCCGAAATCATAGATGACGAGCACCGCCACCGGCAGCACGAGCTGCGAGGGAACGGACCAGCCGCCCTCTGTATCGAGCGGGCTGGTGCCCGGCAGCACCGGCCAGAGAATGACGAATAGGGTGACCAGAAACACGCCCGACGCGAATTCCGGGATCGAGGTGAAGGTTATGCAGATCACCGACAGGAGCCGGTCGAGCACGCCGCCTTCCTTCAGGCCGGACAGGATGCCGAAGACGATCGACAGCGGCACGATCAGCAGAAAGGCCAGCCCGGCCAGGATCGCCGTATTGCCGAGCCGGTTCCAGATGACGTCGTTGACGGGCAGCTTGTTCAGCGTCGAATAGCCGAAATTGCCGAAATACTGCGCGCCGCGCGGATCCTTGAAATTGAGCCCGGTGCTCGGGTCCTGGAGCGGATCCGGAATGATGCCGAGCAGCACGCCCGCCCAGCGCCCGTAGCGCACCAGCAGCGGATCGTCGGCCCTCAGCTTCTTGGTCAGGAAATCGACCTGCTCTTGCGTCGCGAACGGCCCGAGCGATTTGCGCGCGACGCTGCCCGGGGTGAACTCGCAGACGGCGAATACCAGAAAGGAGGCCGCGACCATGGTGAGCAGCATCATCGCCAGCCGTTTCGCCACGAATATTGCCATCAGCCGGACGTTTCCGTTCTGGGTGCGAGTGGAAAGGAACGCCCGGCCGTTCTGTCGCCGGCCGGGCGCAGCGTGGTCTAGGCGGAGGCGACCGCATAATCCTTGGCGAAGATGTACTGTGATGGATGCAGTTCGAAGCCCTGCACCTTCTTGTCCATGACGGTCGAGAAGATGCGCCAGAACGGCTGCACGATCGGGCCCTCGTCCTGCATGATCAGCTCGATCTTCTCCATCACCTTGCTGCGCTCCTTCGGGTCGAGAATGCCCTCGGCCTGGGTGAGCAGCTTGTCGAATTCGGCGTTCGAGAAATGCGATTCATTCCAGGCGGCATTGGAGCGGTAGGCGAGGCCGAGCGTCATGATGGCGAGCGGGCGGTGGCCCCAGGCGGTCAGGCTGAAGGGCGCGCTGGTCCACACTTCCCAGTACTGCGCGCTCGGCAGCGACTTGATGTTGGCCTTGATGCCGATGTCCTTCAGCTGTTCGGCCATCGCCTGTGTCGTGTTGAGCTCCCAGATCGGGTCGGGCCGCGTCACCAAATCCACTTCGAAACCGTCGGCATGGCCGGCGTCGGCCATCAGCTTCTTCGCCTTCTCGACGTCGCGCGGCCATTTGGGCAGCGCGGCATATTCGGGGTGCGACGGCGCCACATGGTGGTCCTCGGCCAGCGTGCCGGCGCCGAGCAGGACGGTCTGGATGATCTTGTCGCGGTCGAGCGCATGGCGCATGGCCTGGCGCACGCGCTTGTCCTTGAACTGCTCGACATCGGGATGCATGCGCATGACGATGGTCTGCGTCGTCTCGACCTTGTGGACCGAGACATGAGGGAAGGCCTTCATCGAATTGATCTGCACCGCGTCGGCTTCCGACAGGCCATCGACCTGCTTGGACGCCATCGCCGCGATGCCGGCGCCGGGATTGTCGCCGAGGTCGACGAATTCAAACGTGTCGAGATGCGCAGCACCGCCCCAATAATCGGCCCGCGCCTTGTACTTCGCGCCCTTGCCGACCGTGTATTCGACCATCTCGAAGGGACCGGTGCCGTTGGCGCTCGGGCCGAAGGCGCCGTTGTCCTTCGGATCGAGGATGAACATCGGATAGTGGAAGAGATGTTCGGCGACCGCGATCTGCGGCGAGAACAGGTTCAGCCGCACCGTGCTGTCGTCGACCTTCTCGATCGCCTTGTCGGACCAGAGCCGGCTCGACTTCTTCGGATTGCCATTGTCGTCCTTTTCGCCGGTATCGTACTCCTCGACGAGATAGCCGGTGAACAGGCCGAGCACCGAGGAGCCGACTTTGGGATCGCTGACACGCTTCAGGTTCCAGACCACGTCGTCGGCATTAAGCGCCCTGCCGTCACGCCATTTGACATCCTTGCGGATGTGCAGCGTCCAGGTCTTCAGGTCATCGCTGACGTCCCACTTCTCCAAGAGATAGGGGTGAGTGATGTTGTTGCGGTCGGTAAAGGTCAAATATTCGCAGACCTGGCGGATGACGTTGGATTTTTCGGCGAAGTCGGCCAGATGCGGATCCTTGATCTCCATGCAGCGCATGCCGATGCGCAAATTGCCGCCTTTCGGCAGGTCGCCGGCACGCGCTTGCGTCGCCGGGTCGATGATGCCGGCCATGGCATAGGCCGCGCCGGCCGAAAGCCCGAGCAGCGTCGACTTGCGCAAGAAGTCCCTGCGGCTGATCTCGCCCTCGTTAAGCTGATCGAGCAGTGTCGGAATATAGGGATGCGATGTCTTGTCCAAGGTCTTAACCTCCGAGTTGTCGCGATGCGCGTGCCGGACAGGGCGCTTCGGCGCTGTCTTTTCGACTGGTGCGGAACCGGTTTTGAAGGCCGCGGCGCGACCGCGCCGCCGGACCGTCAAGACGCATGGACGACGAGAGGCATGCCGGTCTGACCGGTCTGTATCCGCGCTCGGAATGCAGGTCCATGGCGGGTGGCTCCCATTGGTGGCGCCGCTGGTCGCGGCTGCTCAATTCCCCGCCAAAAGCTACACCCGGCCTCTATGCCTACAAACGAAGATTGATGTGGCTATGACCTCGTTTTTTTTGCTCTTAACTGCCCCGAAAAGCAGCAGCCAGCCCCAATAGCAGGCTTTACAGTCGTTTCCCGAGCTTTCTACATTGCCGGCGTTCGAAAAAGTGGGGTCATGTTGTCGGCACAAGAGCCAGCACGGACCCCTGTTGTTATCCGGCCCGTCGCCCGGCCGTCCGGCTCCGGCACACAGCCACAAGGAACACGTAAATGCGGACTCATGCCCAGGCTGTTGTGATCGGCGGCGGCCTGATCGGATGCTCGATCCTCTATCATCTGACCAAGCACGGCTGGAGCGATGTCGTGCTGTTCGAGCGCGACGAGCTCACCTCGGGCTCGACCTGGCATGCTGCGGCCAACATTCACGGCTTGCACGACTCGACCAATATCAGCCGCCTGCAGCATTACACCATGGCGCTCTACAAGGAGCTGGAGAAGGAGACTGGTCAGGGCTGCGGCATCTTCCAGCCGGGATCGCTTTATCTCGCCCAGACCGAGGCGCGTGAACATCAGCTCCGGCTGCAGGAAGCCAAAGCCCGCCGCTACAAGATGAACTTCTACGAGGTCGACCGCGCGGAGGCCGAGCGGCTGCACCCGCTCGTCGACTTCGACGGCATACGCTGCATCATGTACGAACCCGAAGGCGGCAATGTCGATCCTTCGGGCGTGACGGCCGCCTACGCGGCCGGCGCGCGCCAGCGTGGCGCCGAAATCCACCGCTTCACCGCGGTGACCGGAACGGAGCAGCAGCCGGACGGCAGCTGGATCGTGCGCACCACCAAGGGCGACGTCCGCACGCAATGGGTGGTGAACGCCGCCGGACTGTGGGCGCGTGAGGTCGGCGCGATGGCCGGGTTGGCGCTGCCCCTCATACCGACCGAGCACCAGTATTTCGTCACCGAGACCATCCCAGAGATCGCCTCGATGGGCCGGCGTCTGCCTTCGGTCGCCGACCGCGATGGCGAATATTACCTGCGTCAGGAGGGCCTCGGCCTGCTGATCGGCGCCTATGAGCGGGCGATGAAATTCTGGGCCGAGGACGGGACGCCGCAGGATTTCGGCCACGAGCTGTTCCCGGACGATCTGGAACGCATCGAGGAGAACATGATGCGCGCGATCGCCCGCGTGCCGGCGGTCGGCGCTGCCGGCGTCAAGAGGGTGATCAACGGACCGATGATCTGGTCGCCGGACAGCGCCGCGCTGTTCGGCCCGGTGCCGGAGCTGCGCAACTATTTCTGCTGCGCCGGCATCATTCCGGGCTTTTCGCAATCCGGCGGCCTCGGGCGCCTGGCGGCCGAGTGGATGATCGAGGGCGAGCCGACGCTCGACATGTTCGGCTGGGATCTCGCCCGCTTCGGCCACTGGGCGGGCAAGGCATTCGTCAAGGCGCGCGTGCAGGACCAGTACAGCCATCGCTTCAAGATCCATTTCCCAAACGAGGAGCGCGCCGCTGGACGGCCGGTGCGCACACGGCCGGCCTATTCCATGCAGAAGGAAAACGGCGCGGTGTTCGGCCTGAACTTCGGCTGGGAGCATCCGCTGTGGTTCTCGATCGACGGCGAGCCGCGCGAGGAGACGATCGGCTTCACCAGGCAGAACTGGTGGCACCCTGTCGGCCGCGAGGCGCGCATGCTGCGCGACCATGTCGGCATCATCGACATCTCCAACTTCGCCAAATACGAGGTGAAGGGGCCGGGCGCCGAGGCCTGGCTGAACGCGCTTTTCGCCAACAAGATTCCCTCGCGGGTCGGACGATCCTGCCTGACGCCGCTGATCGGCAAGCGCGGCGGCATCGCCGGCGACTTTACCGTCACCAAGCTGGCGGAGGACGAGTATCGCGTCTTCGGCTCCGGCATGGCCGAGCGCTATCATCAGCGTTTCTTCAAGATGCTGCCCTTGCCGGAGGGCACGACGTTCCGCTCGCTCACCGAGGACATGTGCGGCTTCAACGTCGCCGGGCCGAAGTCGCGCGCGGTGCTGCAGCGCCTGACCAATGACGATTTGACGACGGCGTCGTTCCCCTTCATGGCCTCGCGCCGCATCACCGTTGCCGGGCTCGATGTCATTGCGCTGCGCGTCTCCTTCACCGGCGATCTCGGCTGGGAGCTCTATTGCGAGGAGAAGGACCAGACCGCTCTTTACAACGCCCTGCTCGACGCGGCGCGTCAGGAAGGCGGCGGGCCGGTCGGCTCGCGCGCGCTGATGTCGCTCAGGGTGGAGAAGGGCTATGGCAGCTGGGGCCGCGAATACTCGCCCGAATATTGGCCGCAGGAAGTGAAGTTCGACCGCCTGATCAAGATGGATAAGGGCGACTTCCTCAACCGCGACGCCTATGCCGCGCTGGCATCGCAGCCGGCCCGCGACGAGCTGATCATGATCTCGATCGAGGCGAAGGATGCCGACGCCACCGGCGGCGAGCCGATCTTCCTTCCCGATGGCACGCCGGTCGGCCAGGTCACGTCTGGCGCCTACGGCTATCATGTCGGGATGTCGCTGGCGCTCGGCTACGTGAAGGCGGGCTCGGTGAAATCCGGCGATGCCGTCACCGTCGCGATCCTCGGCCGGCCGCACAATGCCGTGTTGCTCGACAGGCCGCCCTTCGATCCCGATGGCAAGCGGCTGAGGGCCTGACCGGTGCTTGCCTGCCCGGTGACCCGCAACAGCACAGCGGCGTGAGCGGCACGAATGGCGCGGCGCTCGCATCAGCTGGTCGTAAAAGGCGGTAGGGTCGCTTTGGATGACGGTTGGCGGGATTGCGACGTCGGCATCGATGACGGCCGCATTGCGGCGATCGATTCAGGCCTGCAAGGTGGGCAAACCATTGACGCCGCGGGCCTGTGGGTGATGCCTGGCGGCATCGATGCCCACTGCCATCTCGACCAGCCTGTTTGGGGCGGGGCCGGTAACGCCGACGATTTTGAATCGGGCTCCATCTCGGCCGCATTCGGCGGCACGACCTGCATCGTGCCCTTCGGCATGCCGGGTCCAAATA
>NZ_RZSV01000260.1:0-7006 GCF_004023205.1 Mesorhizobium sp. M1A.F.Ca.IN.020.03.2.1
ATCCAGTATCTCGTCGAACTCGCCCAGCGTTTCGATGACGGGGGCGCCGCGGGCAACGCGCGCCGCCAGTTTGGCGAGAACCTGCTGCAGCTCGGTCTCGCGCTTGCGCTGGTCCTGATAGTTCTGCTGGAAGAAGAAGATGAACAGCGAAACGCCGATGCCGATCAGGATCACGCCCAGCTGCGAAAAGATGTTGCGATAATATTCCAGCAGCTTTTCGCGATGGCGCAGTTCGTCGCGCACGCTGTGCGCCACGCGCAGATTGACGATGAGCGAAATGATCAGCAGCCCGGCGCCGACCAGGATGAGCCCACCGATGAGAAGGTAGCCATGGCCTGCGCTGAAATCCATTCGTCTCGCCCCCGAAGCCTGCGCCAAATTAGCGCCAATTTCGTCGCGCTCAAAGCCACGAGACAAGCCGGGCATCAGGCCCGGCCGGTCTCGCGCGCCACTCCACCGCTCTGCGGCAACCAAAACGATTGACCCGGCCATCCATCCGGCCGATATCCCGCGCAAGTTCGTACCGAGACCCCAATGACCTCAAATACCGATCTCAAGGAAGTCGCGCGCGGACCCGACGCCGCCTGGCAGGACGACGTGCGTGCCGGCGTGCGCCATGTGCGCGACCTCGCAGCCCTGCCGCTCTCACCGGCCGAGCGCGCCGCTGCGCAGCAAGCCGCCGCCGCCCACAAGGTGCGCGTGCCGAAAGCCTATCTCGACCTGATCGACTGGAACGATCCGAACGATCCGATCCGCGCGCAGGTGATCCCATCGCCGGACGAATTGATCACTGCCGAGGGCGAGCTCGGCGATCCGATCGGCGACCACGCCTTCAGCCCGGTGCCCAGGCTGACGCATCGCCATGCCGACCGCGTGCTCTTGTTCCCGACCTATCAATGCTCGGTCTATTGCCGCTTCTGTTTTCGCAAGGAATCGCTGACTTCGATTGGCCGCGGCTATACGCGCGAGGCGCTGGAGCCGGCCCTCGCTTACATGGACCAACATAGCGAGATCCGCGAGGTGATCCTGACCGGCGGCGATCCGCTGTCGCTGCCCGACAAGGCGCTCACCGAAATCCGCGCCCGCATCGAGGCCATCCCGCATGTCCGGCTCCTGCGCATCCACACCCGCGTGCCGGTGGCGCTGCCGTCGCGCATCACGCCCGGCCTTGTGGCGGCCCTGCAAGGAAGGCTGATGGTGACGGTGGTCACTCACTTCAACCACCCACGCGAGATCACGCCGGACACCGAAACGGCCTGCCGGACCATGCGGCAGGCGGGTTTTGTTCTGCTTAACCAGAGCGTTCTCTTGAAGGGCGTCAACGACAAGGTCGAGGTGCTGGAAGAGCTCTGCCGCGAGCTGATCTATCGGTTGGGCGTAAAACCTTACTATCTTCACCATGGCGATCTGGCGCCGGGCATGGCGCACCGCCGCACCACGATTGTCGAGGGCCAGGCGCTGGCCGCGGATCTGCGCCAGCGCCTCTCCGGCATCTGCAACCCGACCTATGTCATCGATCTGCCCGATGGCGGCGGCAAGGTGCCGCTCGGCCCCAGCCACATCGAGGGCCGGGACAGCGAGACATGGCGGATTCGCGGGCAGGACGGGAAGGTGAGGGAGTATCGCGAGGTGGTCGCCTAGTCCCTCATCTCGAGAGGTGGCAGAGGAACTCCCATCCCGCCCCCCGCATTGTATAGCGGGGGCTTGAAGGAGAGCAGCGTGAAGGCATTGTTGGGAATCGTCGGCGGCTTCGTGCTGACCCTGGCCGTGTTTGCCTCAGGGCTCGCCTTCGCCACTTGGCTGCTGGCCGCCAAGCCGGTGCGCCAGGCAACGCCGGCGATCGGCGTTTCGGAGCTCTGGACCAAGGACGTCAGGCCCGTCGATCCGGCGAAGCAGGATCTCGAGCGCATCCCGGCCCAGCAGGCCGCCGGCGTGTCCGTTAAGGCGGACGAGGGGGCCAAAGCGGCGGATACGGCCACGCAGACCGCAGCTCTCCCAACGCCGCAAGCCGCCGCGCCGCGGCAGTTGCAGCCGTTGCCCGAGGTCTCTCCGCCAAATGGTTCACAGACGGGCCAGGCCGATGCGGCGGAACAGCCTTCGGAGCAGGCGCCGGCCCAGCAGGCACGATTGCCCGACGCGCATCTCGAATGGTGCGCCAACCGCTATCGGAGCTACCGCCCGCAAGAAAACAGCTACCGCTCCTACAGCGGGGAGATCCGCCCCTGCATCTCGCCCTATTTCGATCCGGGCCGCGATCGCACAGCCTCGACCGACGGGCGCCAACCCGATCAGCCCTGGATGAACAATCAAGGCGAGGTGACTGACGACCAGGCCGAGGTGGAAGGCTACGCCACGACACGGGACGGCTACGCGACGACTTATGGCGGCCCGCCGGAAGAGATTTTGCCGGAAGACCAGCCTCCCAGGGATCGGCTGCTGGGCCCGCAGATGTCGGGCGATCATATCGACTCCTGCTTCAGCCGCTATCGCTCCTACGATCCGCAGGACAACACTTACCAGCCCTATGACGGCGGCCCGCGCCGGCAGTGCGAGTAGGGCGGCCCACGTTCCTGCGAAGTGACGCTGGGCCGCTGAATCTGGCGCGAGACACCCTCTTGTAACTCAACCGAATCCGTTATTGTTGCGAACGCGGTGGCGGACTGCGGCCTTCACGCCTCAGGTCCGCGAGGCCTGGCAAGCCGCCTACGGCCTGCTCGCCGGCGTCATGATCGCCGCAGCCCGTGAGGTAGAGCTGGCGGCTTGAGCTCTCGTCAGGCTGGAGCGCGAAGCCGAGCGCGGCAGGCGATCTCCTGGGCCTTGTTCATGGCCCGGAGGTCGCGGCGAGGCGCCCGTCGCCGCTCTGCCTGCAAGCCCGGCGCCCGCCCGGGCGACAGGGCTCGAGCCATTGGCTGCGCAAAACCGCACCAGCGCCACGCGAGCCGTATCGCGGCCGCATCAGGCTCCCCCAGGCAAAGCCATATCGGCTTCTTTTCAGGAACATTCTGCCTTCTGCGAAGTTTGGCGGCTGGCCCGCTCATTGAGGCCAAACCGGTTGACAGGCGGGCTTCGGGAGGAAGCTATGACCGCTGTCACGCCTTCACTTCATGTTTGTCGCCGCCGGGCACTGCAAATCGGTCTCGGAGCGACCCTTGCTTCAGCGGCCGGCATTGCTGCGACTTCGTCTGCTGCCGCGCAGGACGACATAAAAGACGAAGACATTTTCCGCTTCGCGCTCAACCTGGAATATATGGAGGCCGAATATTACCTCCGCGGCACCACGGGAAAAGGCATCGAGGACTCGGACATCGGTTCCAAACCCGGCGACGTCGTCGGCGGCAAAAAGGTTGCGTTCGATACGCCCGCGCTCGGTGAATTCATGCGCGAGGTCGCGGAAAACGAACTTGCCCATGTCAGGTTCTATCGCAAGACGCTGGCGTCGAACGCGGTGGACCGGCCGGCGATCGATTTCGATGCCGGCTTCGCCGCGGTCGCCAAGGCGGCCGGCCTCGGCGACGATTTCGATGCGTTTGGCAACCAGATGAATTTCGTGCTCGGCGGCATGCTGTTCGAGGACGTCGGTGTCACCGCCTACGCCGGTGCGGCAACTGTCCTGAAGAACAAGGAATTCCTCGCTGCCGCAGCTGGAATTCTCGCGGTCGAGGCCTATCACATGGGAATGGCGCGTTCCTCGCTCTATCGCATGGGCGAGAAGGCCTGGAAGGCGGCGAATGCGGTTTCCGACGCACGCGACAAGATCGATGGGAACGAGGACAAAGACCAGGGCATTCAGGTTGACGGCAAGGCCAACGTCGTTCCTTCGACGCCGGATGCGATTGCCTTCACAAGGACGCCGCAGGAGGTGCTGCGCATCGTCTATCTGACCGATCAGTCGGGTGTGAGCAAGGGCGGCTTTTACCCGAACGGGATGAACGGAACGCTCAAGAGCACCTAGCCGTTGAAGTGGAGCCGGTCACGATGATCTGCAACCCGGGCCGAGCAGCATTCGGCGCGGGCATCCGATTTCGTTTCGACGAGGCAGGCAATGAACGTCAGCAGCGAAGCGACCAGATCTTTTTGGACACTCGACACCAGCTTGCCCAACGCGCCTCGCCTCGAGCGGGATGAGCATTGTGACGTAGCCGTCATCGGCGCCGGCATCGCCGGCGTTTCCATCGCCTACGAACTGGCCTTGGCGGGACGCAGGGTGGTGCTCGTGGATCGCGGCCCCTTGCTCGGCGGCATGACATCGCGCACGACCGCCCATCTGGCACCCATCTGCGACGACGGCTTGAGCGCGCTGATCGACATGCGCGGCGAGGCTCTGGCGCGCGGATTCCAGGAAAGCCAGCAGGCCGCCGTCGACCGCATCGAACGCCATGTCGCCACGCTGGAGATCGACTGCGATTTCCGCCGGCTGGACGGCTTCCTGTTCCCGGCCGCATGGATGGACGAGAAAGAGGCCGCCAGAGAATGCAACAAGGAGTATGCGGCTGCGGCAAAGATCGGCGCCGAAGCTGAGCATGGCAAGGGTGTGCCGCTCAAGGGCCATGAATCGGCGCCCATCCTGCGCTATCCAGACCAGGCGACCTTCCACCCGCTGAAATATTTGCGCGCGCTGCTGGCCGATTTCGAGAAACGAGGCGGCAAGGCATTCGCCGACAGCGCCGTCACCGAAATCGAGGAGGGGGACAAGGTTCGCCTGAAATGCGACGACGGCTCCACCGTAACGGCTTCGAACGCAGTGTTTGCCACCAATTCCCCGATCAACACCTGGGTCAAGATCCACAGCAAGATGGCGCCTTACCGCACCTATGCAATGGCTTTCGACATTGCCAGGGGAACCCTCCCGGATGCGCTCTACTGGGATATGGACGATCCCTATTATTATGTCCGCCTCAATCCCGGCCCCGGCAAGACGGACTGTCTCATAGCCGGCGGCCGCGATCACAAATCGGGCGAAGCGGATGACGGCGCGGCGCGCTTTGTCGCGCTCGAGGCCTGGATCAGGGCATTGGTGCCCGATCTTGGCGGAGAACGAGCGCGATGGTCCGGCCAGGTCCTCGAAACGATCGACTTTTGCGGCTTCATTGGCCGAAGCCCCGGCAACGGCAACGTCTTCATCGCCACCGGCGACTCCGGCCAGGGCATGACGCATGGCGCCTTGGCCGGACTGCTCATCCGCGATCTGATCGTGGCCGGATCGAACTCCTGGGAAGCCGTCTACGCCCCCGACCGGACGCCGCCCGCCGCGCTCGCGCACTACGTCAATGAGAACCTTACGACGGTGAAGAACCTTGCCGGCTATTTGCTGCCCGGTGAGGTCAAGTCGGCCGACGCCCTCGAGCCCGGCGAAGGCGGCATCCTTCAGGACGGCTTGAGCAAGTTCGCCGTGTGCCGCGATCGCGACGGCAAGCTGCACCGGCATTCGGCCAGTTGCACGCATCTCGGCTGCATCGTGCACTGGAATTCGACCGAGCAATGCTGGGATTGCCCCTGCCACGGCTCGCAGTTCGCGCCGGACGGGACTGTCCTCAACGGCCCGGCCATCCGGCCTTTGGGATAGTTCGGCTGAAGGGAATTGGATCGGCGATTCCCAGCCGCGGGAAGTCGAGTCGAATCGCGTCGGGAGAAGTGGACTTCCCCAAGACCTCCGTCGCTATTTTCGCCTTGCCGGCTTCTTCTTTGGCTCCGCTTCAACCGGCCCGCGGGCGAGCCTGGCCGCGCGGAGCCGTTCCGTCTTTGCCTGCCGCGCTGCCGCTTCGCCCTCGATTATCGTGCGCGCCGTCTTCGTGGTGGCTTCGCTCTTGGCGTCGCCCTTCGGCTTGAACACACTGGTTTCGGCCATGGTCTACCTCGCAATTTGAAACGAAGAAGGCCGGGCAAGCCCGACCTTCCAAAGCATATCTCCCGAAATCGGAAACCGGTTAGGGGAAGACATGCGTAAAACCCCAAAACATGTTGCCCGAAATCGGGAGCCGGTTTCGGGACGAAGACATCCGCAAGATCAAAGTGCTCCAAGGCCAATGCCGGTACATCCGCGGTCAAAGGCCATGGATGCACGGCATCAGCCCGCCTGGATATTCTCCGCCGAGCTTTTGCCGTTCCGCTGGTTCTTCACGATGTCGAAGCTCACCTTCTGGCCCTCCGCTAGCGAGCGCATTCCGGCGCGCTCGACGGCGGAGATGTGGACGAACACGTCCGGCTGCCCATTGCCCTGCTCGATGAAGCCGAAGCCTTTCGTGGCGTTGAAAAACTTCACGGTTCCAGTAGTCATACGATTTTCCTTTCAAATCGACGCAAATCATCGCCGCCTGGCTGCGTGCCAAACGTCGCAGTCTTCGAAATTGAGAGGGAAGATCGTCAGGGCGCCAAGGCGCAGAAACAACGTTCGTTCAACAAGTTCGATTTGAAAAACATAGCGCTTAACCGAAGCGGCGACAAGGCGAGGCGAAATAATATTGTCGGCGCCGTTGTCCTGAAAAGCTTGCCGGCGACTAAATTTCGCTTGACGCGCGACGCCGTCCGACTCCTATGAAGGGCTTCCGCGTGGCGCCGAAGAAAGAGCCGAGATACAGATCTTGGTGCCTCCGCCGACAAGAACCGAAATGCCGAGCATATTGTTGGCCGTTAGGCCCCGCTGAGCGTTCCTTGCCGGCTCACGCCATGTGTCGAATTGTGTGCTGGATAGACGCTGCGGCAGGCACTGTGACCACCCCGCCACAAAACTTAGCTGCGCCAGTTCCTCAGCGGCCGCCACCCGCAAAATTAACCTTTTGTTAACCATTCGCCCGGCACCCTTTAACCATTGAGTAAGGATTCGTCTGGCCGTGACCTTCGCCGCCCCTTTGCACAACAAATCCATCCGCTTCCGCGCCCGCTCCTTCGTCGCTTTCACGCTGACGCCGGAGGCGCCGATCGACGAGTGGCTGGAGGGGCTCGATCACTGGATCGGCAACTCGCCGGGCTATTTCAACGGCCGCCCGGTAGTGCTGGATCTCAACACTTT
>NZ_RZSV01000261.1:0-6994 GCF_004023205.1 Mesorhizobium sp. M1A.F.Ca.IN.020.03.2.1
GTGTACCCCCCCAGTGGGTTCCAGGGGATTTTGCTTTATCGACTGCGGAGGCAAACGGGTTCCGGAAGATGACCGGAGGAACGAACGTCCGGGCGCATGGTCCATTGGGCTGGAAAGCACTTCGTCTAGTGTTCGCCTGCCCCAGGCGAAATAGGACCAGCTCGTCAGTTCCTCCGTGGGCGCTGCGACAGCCACTGGCTCTTCGCGCATCGACTGAAGCCATCCCGAAACGGACGCGAGCCAGTCCTCGTTATAGACGGTCTCGACATACCGATGCCCCTCATCAGGAAAGATGGCGACGACCTTCTTACCAGGATTCCTCTGTGACCACCAGTTCGCAACTCGGTATGCAGCACCACCGGTAGGTCCCATAAATAGACCGTGATCCCGATGTAACTGGTGAGTCGCATGAAATGCTTCTGCTGGCGTCAGCCAATGCACTTCGTCGAAGTGTCTGTGATCGACGTTAGAGGGAACGATGCTACCTTCCAGCCCCCTAAGGTGTCGCTTGCCACTAGGCTGCCCAAACAGACCTGACTTTGGCGAATCAACGCCAATGGTATGCAATCCGGGGAACGGCACTCGTAGGTACCTGGACGTGCCGCACATGGAGCCGCCCGACCCGACGGGGCCAACCAGGCAGTCGATCTTTCCCACTCTCTCGATGAGCAACTCCGCTAATTTCGCATAGGCGAGCGGATTGTCCGGATTTGAGCGATGCGAGGGCCAATAGCTGCCGGGTATCTCTTTAAGATACCTGGTCAGCCTGTCCAAGCGCGCCTGCTGAAATCCGCCACCGCGCGCTGGCTTGTCGACAACGTCCACGTGCACATTAAGCTGGACGAGACGTGTATGAAGGTGCCGATCAAGCGCCGAGTCGCTCACCAGTATAAGTTGGTAGCCATACTGTACAGCAAGCATGGCCAAGGCGAGCCCAAAATTCCCCGAAGACGACTCGCAAATGCTGGCACCTGTTTTCAATAACCCTTGCTCCACGGCCCGTTCTAGGATGAACCGGGCAGGAAGAAGCTTCATGAGAAAAAAGCTGGCGCCATACAGGCCATCTCTCAACTCGATGATTCTGGGATTCTCGAAATCCTCAAGGTTGCGCATTAGAGCTCGGCTAACCACTTGTTGCTCCCAGGTCCCAATTCAGTGTCGGAAGATCGAAGGCTCTAAACCTAACTTTCTCAGGTCACGCATCGCTAGATCCATGTTTTCGGTGCTCCTTTGGTTAGCTGGGTCGAACATTAAGCCGACAACTGTCCCGCTGTGGGCAACCTGTACGCCGAGAGCGCCGTAGCGAGTACCAATCGCTTCGATATCGTACAGGCGGGGTTTTGGGAGGAATCTCTCGTTTATTAGAGCGCTTGCGGTAGCAACTCGCCCAAGCAGACCAACGTCGGAGTCGTTGATCGCTCTACGCATAACACTCCGGAGCGGCCGAAAGACTCCGATCTCAAACGGATTATATTGAGCCGGCTTGAATAAAAGAGTGTCAACAGTTTGGCTGGGAGTTGTGTCTACGCTGATGACGTCGATCGGCGGAAGCGGGTTTCTGAACGACTCTATCACAAATCCTTCGCGATGCGCGAAGAGCACCGCTTGCTGTGAAAACAGCGTCGAATCGCATGCTGTCTCCGCGCTTACTGCAATTTCCATTACGCGATCAGGTGTTGATTGGAGGTCCAGGTAATTGAGAACGGCCAAGATGCTGGCCAGCACATCCGCGGTGGATGAGCCCATGCCGCGCCCAATAGGGATGTTGCTTTCTATAGTCAGATGTCCGCCGATTGTGATCCGGGCGAATGTCTTGAGCGCGAGCTCCACGGCGCGTTTTGCCTTTTCGCAATGCCGTGGGGTGACGGACAATCTCTCTTCGCCGTTCGTCCTGAATTTCGCCTTCGACTTGAGGTGGCGGCAAGGCAGCGATATCAGGCCGCGATGCAGACGAGCATTTTGGTCCTCAAAAATGCCTTGAACGAGCTCGCCGTGATGACCGATAGCTTCACCGCACCCTTCTGTTGCGCGCATGGTAAACCTCGCCATATAATTGAATACCTGAGTGAGACTTACGTTTGCTGCCCGCGATCAACTCCAGGGCTTGAGGGCGACAAGGGCATGGCTTCCTCTTGGGGTGCAAATTGCGGTTGCTCCTCCCCATACGATGCAAACTGATGCGGACCTGACATTTTCTTTCCTTGTTCGTTCCGTCGATATCAATGCTGCACGACATCAAATCGGTTGGATTTCTACCGCCTCACGACGAAAAGTTTCAAAAATCGTGCCAACTACACAGAAGGAACCCTGAGAAGATAGCTTTCTGTTTCTATTCAACGGCTTAATGAGGAAGTCTGAGGAAGGCTGTCCGAATAGCACTTGTCACAGACCTAACAAACACAACAGTAGTGTCGGTCACCGTCATTTGGCCAAGCGGTCGTTTCGGTGGCCCATAGGAATTTCAAGATGAGGCTCTTCTCACCCCATCGCTCAACGCCGAACCCGACACTGCTAGGGAGCCGAGCGACATGCCGTGAAACGCGTTTGTGAAGGCCACGGCGCTCCGCGCGGCCGGAATGTTTTCGCGCCAGCGCCTGCGATGCTTCGTTCGCATTTGTGCTGGTCGGCCCAGGAAACGGTAGCGTTTAAGAAAGGTCCATGGGTTTCAGGATCGCATCGACAAACACATCAATGAATTCACTTGCCGCTGTATTCAAGCGCCAAAAGAATGTTCTATAATGTTCTCGCCAACGAGATATCCAATTGCGGGTGAAATAATATTCGGGTTGTGTGTCCGTAGTTGAGTGCGCCCCGGGCCCCACAAGGAATTGAACATAAGGCTTACCGGTCTCGTCCCAGACTGTTGAAGTGGACCCTAATCGCGGGACCACGGGGCCATGAAATTAAGGTGCGATCTGGCCTGCTCCATCGTTTGCGCCGACCGCGAGATGATCCGCTACCAGTCCCGCCGGCCGCCAGCGACGGAGCTGCGCAGCAGGCTGCGACCTGGCCAACGAGCGGCGGCGCTTCGGCTAGGCGGCTAGGCAAGACGAGCGACGCTGGGTCGAAAAGGCCAAGACGACCTGTACCCGCTTCGTCGCCGGCTGGAATCCGCGCGGCCCGAAGAAGGCACGCACACATGTCCGCGAATTAGCGAAACCGATGTCCCGTCTTTCTGAAATCCGCAATAAAAGTGCGCGTCCAACGACATTTCACGGATCATACCCAGCCGGGCGGGGCATCGGATCACTCCCGGCGACATCTCGGTATCTGCGTCGACCCCATTTGAATCGACACCATCCCTCCGATACCTCTTCTGGCGAAGAAATATCCCTTGGCCCTCCCCAATCCCGAGCAAGGTCCTCATTCCAGTTGTTCAACCATCTGGGATCAAACATCGTCTCCACATAACGAACGCCGTGGTCTGGGAAAATGGTCAGAACGTGCTGCGAAGGCTCCTGAGCTGCACGCCACTCTGCGACAGCAAGAGCGGCACCGCTCGATGGCCCGACAAGCATTCCAGTTCGTCGATGGAAATCGTGGACCTTTTGAACCATTTTCGGAATAGGTACCCAATGAATTTCGTCGCAGAGTTCAAAATTCACATTGCCCATGGGAATTCCTGCTCCCATCGCGAGAATTTGTTCGAACGTTCCCCTGCACATCTTGCTGATCCGCGTGGCCTGGGCACCAAAAATCACGCTTCGGTTGTGGTCGACAGCAATTACTTCTAAATCGGGGTTCTCGCGTTGCAAGATGGATGCAATTCCAAAGAGCGATCCCCCGCTACCGACCGTACCAACCACTGAATGAATTTTTGGCTGTGTCAGGAGGGCTCGCTCGGCAATCGGTCTATAAGAGAGAGAATTCAACGGGTTCGTGTACTGTTGCGGCCAAAAACTGTCGGGCATTGATGAGCGTAACTCGGACAACACCTCCAGACGCGCTTGCTGAATCCCACCTTCGCAATTATTGCTGGCGTGAACCGTATGCAGGGCTGCGCCCAAATTCTCCAGTCTCCAGCGAACGATTTGCGACGTTGGCCCAGTAACAAGCGTCAGGCGCAGGTTATATAAAGAACACAGGATAGATAGAGCTAAGGCGAACGTGCCGGAACTGCTTTCAATAACATGGCCGCCCACTCGCAACTGTCCGCTCGCCAGTGCAGTATCGAGAATGTGCTTCGCGGGTGTAAATTTCATCAGGTCGAATTTCGCGGCGACGAGATTATGCGCGACTTGTACGAATTTCGGGAAGGAAAGCTCTTCGATGACGTTCGCACCAAACGATTTTGCGGGTACATCCATGATTCGATTGCCTCACTTTAGGACTTTGAAATAGCGAAACGGTAGAACTACTGCCTTACGCGCCGTCTTGTTCGTTTTACACCGCTGCAGGCCGACGGTTCTTCACCTCCCGAGTTAATTGGGCCAGCGACGATGCCGGAGCGTGGAGGCAAATTGGCACTTGGCATTCCGCCCTTCGCTCCTTCCATTGCGATGCTGTGAAGTAGTGCCGGTAGACAGCTCTCGCAGCTCTGTCCTGAATGATTCAAATCTCATGCCAATTCGGATTGATCGAGCTGGAGAAAGTGAGATGTGATTGCATTTCAACTATTTAGCCTGTCTTGTACACGACGGTGCGTTTGAAGGATTGGCTGATACGCGTGCGACTCCCGCCATTTTGTTCCATCAGTCGTGGCCGGCCATCGCCAGCCCCCAGTCCACAGCCTCGTTTGTCGTGAACTACTACTCGCGTCGATTTGGCTGACTTGATGACCGGGACACGTTCGGGGAAAAGCAGCAGTCGTCGCCCTACTGTCGCCATCCCGCCGGTGCGCTTGCCGAGTATGGTAATTGCCGGAAACTCGTTCGCCAGATCGAGGCGATTCTCATGTCCAGCAAAGGGTCGCAGCACTTCCAGGCGGTGCGCCCAGGAAGCCGGTGTGGCATTCCGCGCTACTCCTTAACCCAGGCGAGCACGGCGCCGTCGTGAGTGGGCCGACATGTCAGTCAGATCCGCGGTCTCCTTTCCGAGCAGGTATCGTCATCGCCGACGACATCGCGCAGCTGCACCGCCGCCTCGCTGAGATTGTCGGGGGCAGCGATGACGGCCCCAGCGATCTGGTCCGGTCGCTGATAATCGAATTGCAGGCGGAAAATGGTCGAGCTCTATCCGCTCATCGCCGTCTCTGGCCGGCGAATACGGGACGTCTTCCGCAACAGCGAGCACTTACAGAGCCTGAGCAGGATCGAGGGTATTGGCCGATGACGGCGACAGCGTTGATCGCGGCGGTTCGGACCGAATCGGTTTCAAGAATGGCCGCCTGTTTGTGGCATGGCTGGGCCTCGTGCCGAAGCAGCGATCGAGTACCAATCCTCGGCGACAATCAGCTTTTACCCGGCGACGCCTGCGCTGTTGCGGCGAGGGGAGGGCTTGCAGATTGTGGCTATTCGCCAAGGGTCGGAAAAGGTTTGATCGACCAATCGATTAAGTCGACGCCACGCTGAAGTGCAATCTCGGTCTCGGCAAGGCTCGGTGAAGCGGCGATGACATGTCCGATCATGTCGCGGTAATCGCCTTTCCTGACGATCGGCGTCTTCGGTCCAACATACAATTTGACCTCGGCGACACCTAATACAGCAGCCGCCCTGTCGCCATTGATCGAGTCGAGGATGCCATCGCGATCAGGAACTAGAAACCGCGCGGCCGCAGTGTGCGAATGCCTTCTGCGCAAATCCCATTCCTCGCCGATGACAAGTTTGATGTGCTCGGTAATGAGATCGACACCGTAGGCCAACTTAACCAGTTGAGGAGTGGGCGCACCAGGGAGACGCGGATTGACTTCAATGACGACTGGGCCGCCGCTTCGTCCACCGGAATTCAACATTCGTTGGCCCCCAGCCAAGGTCGAGAGCTCGCAAACAGCTCAGCGAAACATCGGCGATACGTTTATGCTCCTCATCAGCCAGCGGGGCCGGAAAGCTCACCCCATGAAAGACGAAATGCGGCGGGGGACCGAAGTCAGCGGGCGCAATCCCAACGACTTCATTTCCCATTATCTCGGCGCCATATTGTGGGCCTTGTGCGAATTCCTCGACCAGTATCCTTGGCGAAGTCCGCCATATGTGCTTCCCGCTTAATAGATAGGTCGTATGTTCGGCTAACTCATCGAGATTGCGGCACAATCGGACACCACTGCTGCCGCTACCCACGACTGGCTTCAGAACCACCGGCAGGCCGATCTCCGCGGCAGAGCTTTCTACGTCCGCCGCATTCGCTGCCAAGCGATAGGCAGGTATTGGAACGCCAGCCTCGGCGAGGAGCTGACGTTGAACTAATTTGTCGCAGCATCGTTCGATGGATACGGGATTCGGCCCCGGTAAATCGAAATACCGGCAGAGCTTGCCAACTGTCGCATAGACCGTCTCCTGGGCGCTGGTAATGCCAGCAATGTTATAGGTCGCGCGCAGCCGGGAACATTCGCTGATCAGCGCATCGAGATTGTCAGTATCGACGCGGATTGCCTCAATATTTTCCGCCGCAAGATAGTCGTACCCGGCTGGATCTGCCGACAAGAAAATTGGATGAAGACCCAGACGCTGGGCCGCTTGGACGTATGGCAGACCATTACCCCTTGTGCCTTCAACCAGGATGAGCGCTCTTTTTGCCATTGGCGTTGACCTCCGTTGCATGGCGTGCGGCAGTCGTGAACTTACCATTCTCAGCGACTTGCGGTTGTAAAGGTTCTGTAAAGTTATTTGAAAACTTGGCTAGCCAGTCGGAAACTCGATTTGCCCTCGTTTTGGACTGAACGAGTAGCGATCGTGAGGGGCCCCGTTCGGCGAACAATTTACGGCTGTAAGGGCCCATTGATTCGACCGGTGGCGATTGTATTGTCTGCACGCGGGTGAGCTTATCGATGAGGCGGGGAAAGCGGCCGTCGAGGCGGGCGAGCGCCAGATCCTCGAACAGACGGGGCACGCGCGCGTAG
>NZ_RZSV01000262.1:0-6976 GCF_004023205.1 Mesorhizobium sp. M1A.F.Ca.IN.020.03.2.1
TCGGCGGTGCTGTCCGGTCGGGCTTCGGCGGCCTGCGCCTTTGCGGCGCCTCCGCGAAAGGAACCGTGGTAACGGCGCGCTCCGGCAGGTGGCTATCGACGACGACCGGCTTCAGCACGGCGGCTTCGCCGAGACGGGCACGCACGCGGTCGGCGAATAAAGCGATGTCGGCGTCATCGTCGCTTGTCTCGCCGGCAAGGTCGGCCTGCAGCATGTCGAAGGCGGCGACCGAAAGCACCGACAGCCGCACGAGGTCGAAGCCGAAGCCGGCATCGATGGTCTGTTCCAGCGCGGTCAGCCGTTCGTGAAACAGCTTTCGGATCAGCTGCGGCTCGCGCATGGGCCGCGAGGTGCCGACCGCGATGCGGCTGACGGCGCCGTCGACGCGGAAGAGGAGAAGGGCGAGCGCCCGCGCGCCTTCGCCGCGGCGCTCGAGGTCGGCCTTCAAGGCAACGGCAAGCCGGCTCACCAGCCGCTCGATGTCGTCGGTGAGCACGATCGGCTCGGCAAGATGGCGCTCGACCGAGAGCGGCGCCACGGGAAGGCGCGGCGACACCGCCTCGTCGAGCCGGCCGAGCGCCTGGTCGAGGCGCAGAAGCAAGGTGGCGCCGAAGCGGCGGGCGAGCGGCGCGCGGGGTGCGGCCATCACCGCCCCCGCCGTGCGCAGGCCGACGCTTTCCAGGCTGGCGCGGGTTTCCGGCGCGATGCGCAGCGCCGAAAGCGGCAGGGGCGAAAGCAGCGCCGCCTCCTCGCCGCCGGCAACGATGCGGTCGCCGTGGAAGCGCGCCGCCGCCCAGGCGGCGCCCGGCGTCGAGGCGAGGCCGGCGCGAACATCGAAACCCTGCTGGAAGAAACGGGTGAGGATCTCGTCCTGCATGGCCCGCTCGCCACCAAACAGGTGCGTGCAGCCGGTGACGTCGAGAAACAGCCCGTCCTCGCCGTCGATCGCCACCAGCGGCGTGTAGCGGTCGCACCAGTCGGCGAGGCCTTCGAGCAGGCGGCGGTCGGCTTCCGGGTCGGCCTCCACCACATCGATCGACGGATGCATGGCGCGCGCGTCGGCAATGCCCATGCCGCGCTTCAGCTTCAGCGCCTCAGCCCGCTCGTCGAGGGCTGCGATGCGCTGGGCGTTGCTGTCGCGATGGCTGATCACAAGCGGTGGGTAAGATGGGGGCAGGGGATGCGAGGGCCGGGAACGCCAGGACCGCCCCAGACGCTGGCGCAGGATCCGCTCCGCGCAAAGATAGGGGAACCACAGCGACAGAATTCGTTGCCCGCTCTTCCTCGGGCCTTCTTTCGGCAAAAGCGTGCTCATCGGGGTTCCACTCCAGTGTGAATTGTCCGGGCAGGGCCGTGCGGCTCTTGCCGATATCGACGGTGAAGGCGGGGCGGCCGATCGAGCCGGCCAGCGCGCCGGCGAGCGTTTCGCGGCTCGCCGCGGGCGCTGCCGAAACAATGAGGCGCACGGGCGCCGCGGTGGGCTCGGCCTGGCCGGCCTGACGCAGCAAAAATACTGGCCGGCCGGCGCTCTGGGCGCGGGCGTGCAGCCGCCGCGTCGCGGTAAGGTCGAGAAGCCGGGGGCTGCCGCGGATCTCGAGGATGACGGCGGCGAAGGCCGTCATGCGGGCGGCCTCCTCGGCGATCCACAGCGCGTCGAGCAGTTTCGGCGCTTCGGAAAACAGCAATTGTTCGGGCTCGATGCCGAAGAAGGCGTGGAGGCCCCTGGCATAGGGAAAGCCGGCCTCGCGGAAAATCTCCGCCGTTCCGATCCAGAGGACCGGCAGGCCCTGCTTCTGTTGGAGGATCAGGCTGGCGAGCGACAGCGCAAAGCCGGCCACGGCGCCGGCATCGCGGGTCTCCAGCCCATGGATTTCACTGAGCGCCGCCTTGGGCAGGCCGCCGCCGAGGGCGGTGTCGAGGCGTTCTACGCCGGTATGCAGGAAGGCATCCGGCGAGGCCACAGCGAGGCCGCGCCGGACGATGGTGATTTCGGGGGTGACATCCGATCCCGCGGCATCGCCAGCTATTTGTTTTTCCGCAAGTCCGGACGGAAAACCGCTTCGCACTGTTCCTGGAATCGCTTTTGGCGCGCCGGAAGCCGGCGCTTCCAGGCGCTCGGGCAGCGTTCCCTCGATCTTCGCGATCTGGCGGCGCAGGGCAAAAACAGTTTCCCGCGCCACGGCGCTTATCGCCATGACGTTCACTTCCGGCAGTAGTTGTTCCTGTTATGTTCTTATAGATTCCAGAGGGGCCTGGAAGAGTCAAGCGGAGTCGCAAGGAATTTATTCCTTCGTCTTTCAGCTTCCAAGACCCAGCCAGCCGGGCCCATTTGCCTCCACCGGCGCGAAAGCCTATATGCCGAGGTCAAAGGAAACCTCATGGCCCGCATCTACAAGACCCGCATCTGGCATGACCAACTCTCGCCATCGATGGATGAGATGGAACTTCTGGCGCTGGAGGCCTACGCCCATCTGCCGGAGGAGTTCCGCAAGCTCACCGGCGAGATCATCATCCAGATCGCCGATTTTCCGACCGACGAGATCATGGACGACCTGTCGCTGGAGACGCCCTTCGACCTGCTTGGCCTGTTCGAGGGGCGGGGCATCGCCGAGCGCTGGAACCCGCAAACCGGCGAGGGGCCGAACCGCATCACGCTCTACCGCCGCGCCATCCTCGACTATTGGGCCGAGAACGAGGAGACGCTGGGCGACATCGTCACCCACGTGCTGATCCACGAAATCGGCCACCATTTCGGCCTGTCGGACGACGACATGGAGCGGATCGAGGAAGCGGCCGAGCAGGCAGCGGCGGGGTGACGAATGAGAGGGCTGCCGCCCTTTCCTACCAATCGCTGAGCTTGGTGTCCGAGGTGTATTCCTGGCCCTCGATATCCTTCACCACGGCCTGGCCGCAGCGCATCGACTTGGTCGTCTTGTCATAGGCATAGGTCGGCGAGCCGAACAGGTGCCAGCCCTTGTTCAGGGCCGCCGTCACCTTATGGCAGAAAGTGGAATCGTCCGGACCGGACAGAAAGCGGTAGAGTTTCATTTTCGACCCTGTCGTGACCAATGCTTGTCTATCTTTGCTGGAATCGCTCGAGCGCATCATGCGCCGATGATTGCGGCCTTCGCCAGAAGTTTCTCGGCTTCCGCCAGATGCAGCCGCTCGACCATGCGGCCGTCCAGCGCAATGACGCTTTTGCCGGCATTTTCGGGCCGTGAGAACGCCTCCCTGATCGCGCGCGCCCTGGCCAGGGCCTCCGGCGCCGGCGCAAAGGCGCGGTTCGCCGGCTCGATCTGGGCGGGGTGGATCAGCGATTTGCCGTCGAAACCCATGGCGGCCGCGTCGGCGCATTCCCGCGCGAGGGCGTCGAGGTCGCGAAAGTCGTTGGCGACGCCGTCGATCACGTCGAGGCCGCCGGCGCGGGCGGCGAGCACAAGCTGCAGCGGCCAGGGCGTGAGATAGCGCCGGTCGGGCGTCGCCAGAATGCCGGTTGCCTTCACCAGATCGTTCGTTCCGGCGACGAAACAAGCGAGGCGGGAGGCGGGATCGCGGCCAAGCTCGGCGATGGCGCCGACGTTGAGCAGCGCCTTGGGCGTCTCGATCATCGCCCACAGTTTCACGATATCCGGCGCGAAATTGTCGTCGAGCAGGTCGCCGGCCTCGAGGATGTCGCGCGGCGTTCCGATCTTGGGCAAAAGAATGCCGTCGGGCTCTGCCTTGGCGACGGTCAACAGGTCGTCGATGCCCCATTCACTGCCGAGCGGATTGATGCGCACCACCATCTCGCAGCGGCGCGCCGGCCGCGCGGCGAGGATGCCGGTCAGCTTGTCGCGGGCGGAAACCTTGTCGGCCAGCGCCACGCCATCCTCGAGGTCGATGATGACGGTATCGCAGGCCAAGGACGGGATCTTGGCCAGCGCCTTGTCGTTCGAAGCGGGCACGTAGAGCACCGAGCGGCGCGGGCGGTAGGTGTCAGAGGTCATGACCGATCTATGCCGGCTTGCAGCGGGCGAGGCAAGGCGCGGCACCATAGAACTCATTTGCGTTCTGGCTAATTGTCGAAGCCGGCGCCGCCCCTCATTGCCCTGCCGGGCATTTCTCCCCGTATAGTGACGGGGAGAAAGGGCCTGGCCGCGATGTCGGCTCCTGCAATGCTGGCGATTGGCGAAGCCGGCGATGGCAGCGCCCCTCTCCCCGTCACTATACGGGGAGAGGATGCCGGCAGGCAGGTGAGAGGCGGCGCCAGCCTGAAACGACTTTGCTCCTGCACGAAATCTGCAAATCCTTGCGGAAAACCTCCTCCAATCCGCCGCGCGCTTTCCGCAGCCGCCGGCGAAACAGGCGGCATGCGAACACATCACAGATCCCGCTGGTCCCCTGCCCCGGCGCCTCCGCAACGAAGGCTGGTGGTTGGTCGAGCCGCAGAGGCCGCGCATCACGGCGGTCATGCTTCCTTTCATCCCAAGATCACGGCTGCGGCATGCCATGCGAGCGGCGGCGCTCGGGACGGTTCGGTCTTGACGCCAGCTTTCACGACTGGCGGCCTTTGCGCGCTCTCGACAAGCACGGCCCGCTTGCTAATCCTGCCATGACAAAACCGTATTCAGCGAGCTGCAGATTCCATGCCGCACAACATCCTCGTCGCCGACGACGATCCGCATATCCGCGAGATCATTTGCTTCGCGCTGGAAAAGGCCGGCATGAAGACGGCCGCCGTCGCCGACGGCGCCGCCGCGCTGCAAGCGGTCGAGCGCCGCGCGCCCGACCTCATCGTGCTCGACATCGGCATGCCGGAGATGGACGGGCTGGAGGTCTGCCGCAGGCTGCGGCAGCGCTCCGACGTGCCGGTGCTGTTCCTGTCGGCCCGCGATGAAGAAATCGACCGTATCCTCGGCCTTGAAATGGGCGGCGACGACTATGTGACGAAACCGTTCAGCCCACGCGAGCTGGTTGCCCGCGTCAACGTCATCCTGCGGCGGGCGCGCCCGGCGGTGGTGGAGGAAGACGCCGACGACCGTCAGTTCGCGCATGGCAAGCTCGTGCTGGTTCCGGCAAGTCATGCTGCGAGCTTTGAAGGCAAGCCGCTCACCCTAACAGCGATCGAGTTCGCGATTCTGAAAGGTTTTCTTGGCCGCCCGCAGCATGTGCTTGGCCGCGATGCGGTGATGGCCAATGCCTACCAATCCAACATCCATGTCTCGGAACGCACGGTCGACAGCCATATCCGCAACATCCGCGCCAAGTTGGCGGCGGTCGGCTGTTCGGATGCGATCGCGACCGTGCATGGCGTCGGCTTCCGGCTCGGCCGATGCGGTGGCTGAGCAAGGAGAAATGGCGGCCCAGGCTCGCCACCGTGGTCGTCGCCATCCTGATCGTGGTGATGGCGCTGCCGCTGGTCGGCCTGTTCTTCTTCCGGCTCTATGAAAACCAGCTGATCCGCCAGACCGAGGGCGAGCTCATCGCACAGGGCGCGGTGATTGCCGCCGTCTATGCCGATGCGGTGCGCGCGGCCGGCATTGCACCGGAACGGTTGGGAACGCCGATCTCGGCGGATCCGGCAAGGGACAATAATTACCCCTATCAGCCGATCGAGCCGCAGCTCGACCTTGCCTCCGACAATGTCATGCCGTCGCGACCGGCGGCCGTTCCCGCCACCGCCGATCCGGACTTCGCGGCCATAGGCGCAAAGCTCGACGGCATTCTGGACGAGGCGCAGAAGACAACGCTTGCCGGCTTCCGGCTGCTCGATCCGCATGGCGTGGTGATTGCCGGCGGCGGTGAGGTCGGACAGTCTTTCGTTGCGGTCGAGGAGGTGCGGCAGGCGCTCGCAGGCGCCTATGCAAGCGAGCTTCGCCTGCGGATCCCCGACCAGCCGCCGCCGCCGCTCTATTCGGTGAGTCGCGGCACCAAGGTGCGCGTCTTCGTCGCCTTGCCGGTCGAACTCGACGGCAGGGTCGCCGGCGTGGTCTATATGTCGCGAACGCCGAACAACATCGTGAAACATCTCTATGGCGAGCGCGGCAAGGTCACGCTCGCGGCGATCGCGATTCTCGGCGGCACGCTGCTGATCGCGCTGGTGTTCATCCGCACCGTCAGCCGGCCGATCTACGCGCTGATCGAGCGCACCAAACGCATCGCCGCCGGCGACCGCGAGGCAATGCGGCCACTCGCCCATCACGGCACGCGCGAGATGGCGGCCCTGTCGGCCGCCTTTCTCGACATGGCGCAAAAACTCCAGGCGCGCTCCGACAGCATCCAGACCTTCGCCACCCATGTCTCGCACGAGCTGAAATCGCCGCTGACGGCGATCCAGGGCGCGGCCGAGCTGCTCAGGGATTCCGGCGGGACGATGGACGAGACCGAGCGACGGCGTTTTTCCAATAACATCGTCACCGATGCCGGACGGCTCAATCTGTTGGTACGCCGGCTGCTCGAACTGGCGCGCGCGGAAAACCTGGCGCCGAGCGGCGAAAGCACGACAATCGGCGCGGCGCTGGCGCTGCTGCCGGTCGACGCCAGGCTGGAGGTACGCGTCGAATCGGGCAGCGATATCGGCCTCGGCATCTCGGGCGAGAATCTCGCGATCGTGCTCGCCAACCTCATCGACAATTCCGCACGGCACGGCGCGAAGCAGGTGACGGTCGGCGCCGAAAAGGCGGGCGAAAGGGTGGCCCTCCACGTCGACGACGACGGCGGCGGCATTTCGGCGGCCAATCGCGCAAGAATATTCGAGCCGTTCTTCACCACAAGACGCGAGGCCGGCGGCACCGGCATGGGCCTCGGCATCGTGCTGGCCCTCCTGAAAGCACATGATGGCACGATAACGCTGGTTGACTCCGAACGCGGCGCGCGCTTCGAGATCAATTTGCCGGTCGCGTGAGGACCGGTGAATCGGAGAACAAAGTGCGTTACGACATCGTCATCATCGGCGGCGCCATCGTCGGGTCCTCGGTCGCCTACTATCTGCGCGAAG
>NZ_RZSV01000263.1:0-6961 GCF_004023205.1 Mesorhizobium sp. M1A.F.Ca.IN.020.03.2.1
CCGCCTGGGGTCCGACATCCGGCAAGCTGAACTTCTCATCCTTCGTCTTCATGGATGTCGACGGCGACGGAACCTATGGTCAGGCCGACCGCCCGATGGCCGGCATCGTGGTGCGGCTGTTCGACCAGTCCGGCCGCTTCATCGTCGCGGCGCGAAGCAACGCTGCCGGTTTTGCCAATTTCCCGATGTCGTCGACGCGGCGCAGCGCCGTGATCCGCTCGCCTGGAACGTTTCGCTTTTCGGTCTCCGTGCCGCCCGGCTGGCGCGCCAGCGGCGCCAACGAGAACCAGCCTGTGCGCGTGACGGATGCGCCCGGCTCGCTTGTCGGTTTGGCCGGAGAGGGCCTGCCAGGGCCCGTCGGCCTTACCCCTGCGCGCATGGTGAGCGGCAGGACGCCGGCCGCGGCCACCGCAACCTTATCCGTGATGGGCAACGGCCAGCTGCTCGAAAGCCACCCGCTCGGCGCGGCCACCACCTTCCGCTTCCCGCTCGCCGCCGAGGCCGATCAGGTCGTGATCGCCGGCGGCGGGTTCGACCGGCGCCTCGCGCTGTCGGCCTATCCGGCCGACCTCGGCTTGCTTGCGTCCGGGGCGCTTGAGCCCGACGCGGCGCTCAGCACCATCGGCTTCGACGACATCACCACGCGCGGCCTGTGCAAGATTCCTTCCGGGTACGCCGGGCTCGACTGGTATAATCTCAACGCCATGTCGCGTGACCACACCAGGAACAGCGAAGGCTACGTCAACGGCAACGTCTCGGGCGCCTATATCGCCTACACCAGCAGCGGCCATCCGGCAGAGTTCGGCCGTGCGGCGCCTTTCGGCTTCCATTCGGTGATGCTGACCGCCGCATGGCTGCGCTCGGAAGGGGAGAGCGCGCTGGTCGAAAGCTGGCTGGGGGACGAGTTGATCGCGCGCGACGAGGTCACGCTGTCGGCGCTGGCGCCGGTTCAATACGCGCCGATGCTGAAGGCGGTGACGCGCGTGCGTCTATCGACCAAGCATCACTGGCAGATGGTGTTGGATGATCTCGTGCTGGCGCTCTGATGCATGTCTGCTAAAGCGCGGCGGCTTTGCGGGGGACATGTGTCAAGCAAAGGCGAACTGGGTCGCCCAGAGGATGCCGCAGCTTCGGGAGAAGAAGTGCATCAAAACAAGGAATTGCAGCGCGTTGCCTGAATTTCGGTGCAACGCGCTGTAATGGTCAGAAGGTGAGCGAAGTGGCGCCGTTGGCGGTGACTGCCGAAAGCCTGCCCTTCTTGACCAGCCTTGGTTTCTCATAGGTTTTCTTCATGGCCGGTTCCGCGAGTTTCCTGGATCGCAAGAAGGAGCCAGGGTCGGCAGGCATTAACAGCAGATTGTCCGGCAGATCAGCTCGCCGGGCCGCCGCCATTGATAACAGTAGAAGGACCGCCGGCGACAATTGTCGAAAGCTTGCCTTTGCGGACCAACACAGGCTTCTCGTAAATCTTCTTCATGCTGTGGCTCTCCTGAAAATCCCGGGCGGATAATGTCATAAGAGCGTTTGCTGTCAACCAGCGCGGGTAGTCGAGCTTGTTATTCTTGGGGAGTGTGGCTTTCTGCTCACGGGCCGCTTGTTTATGGAGCGAAAGACATCACGCTTCGGTTCTGAGCATCGGGATATTGGCCGGCCGGCTGAGTAAAGCCGAAATTCGGCCGGCGGCGGGATTGAAGAAGTCACGTCGCGCCAAAGCACGTTTACCTTTCTTCGTGTGATCTCTTGCACTTAGCCCCGGCGAAAAGCTCGGCTAGAATGGCCGATGCGCCTTCCGCCAGTTGGAGTGGAGGCGCCTGGGGGATGCCGATGAAAAGATCGACCGACAGGCTGCTGGCTCTGGCGATGCTCGTCGTCGGCTTCGCTTGCTTCGCCAAGCTCTATCTGGTGCTGGGCGGCAAGCCCCCGGCCGCGACGAGCGCCGGGATCTTCGGCGCTGCGGGCATGCTTTCGATTCTCGCCGGGCTTTCGTTCCTCGCCGGCCTGCTGCCGGGCGCGCCAAGGCATGAGCCTTCGGCGCCGCTGTTCGGCCGCGACGCCGAGATCGTGCCGGCCGGGCGTCCGCGGCTGCGCCGCATCGCCCCCTGTTTCCCGCCACCGGCCGAACTGGTCGGCGAGGATGACGACAAGGGCAATGAGCGGCACGGCAAGCGCGATGCGGCCGCGCCGGCCAGGGAAGTCGCCGTCGCTCCGGCGGAGCCTGGGACCGAGCCGGCCTCCGCGCCTGTCGCGCCGGCGCCCACGGCCGGACCGTCCGAGCCGGCGGCCGCTCCGCCGCAGCCCGCCGCACGGGCGCAGCCTGCAACAACGCCGGCCTGGCAGACCGCGCTGGCGCCGGCCACGCCGCCGCAGACGCTGGCGCCGCCTCGGCCACCGCCCCCAGCCCAGCCGACCGCGCCGGAAGGCCACCGCGATGCCGTCGTCTGGCTGGCGGTGTCGGCCGACGGCCACCAGATCATGAGCGCCAGCACCGATCGCATGATCAAGCTCTGGGATATCGACGGCAAGCGGCTGATCCGCGACCTCGGCGTCCACAAGGACATGGCGCGCAGCGCACTCTTCATGCCCGACGGCAGAAACGCGCTCACCGCCGGCGACGATGGCGAGATCGTGCTCCGCCAGCTTTCCGATGGCACAGTGCTGCACGTCTTCTCGTCCGGAGCGAACGGCGGCGTCCGGCAACTGAAGATCAGCCCCGACGGCAAGCTCGCCGTCAGCGGCCACGACACCGGTTCCGTCGTCATCTGGGATTTGCTGAAAGGCACGGTGCTGCATGTCCTGCCGGGCCACGATTGGTCGGTGAGTTCCGTCGCCATCTCGCCAGATGGCACCAGGGCGCTCACCGGCAGCATCGACGGCGAACTGAAGCTCTGGGACATGCTTGCAGGCAAGCAGCTGCGCAGCTGGCACGGCCACGAGCGCGGCGCCTATGGCGCGCTCTTCCTGGCCGATGGCCACCATGCGGTGACCGGCAGTGGCGACTACACGATAAAACTCTGGGACCTCGACACCTTCAAGGAAGTGCGCCGCTTCGACGGTCATTCCGGCACCGTCTATGCGCTCGCCTTATCGGCCGACGGCAAACGGCTCGGCTCCGCCTCGCTCGACGGCACGGCGCGGATCTGGAATATGGATACGGGCGCCGAGATCGCCGAGTTCGACCCCGGCACCGGGCCGATCTACTCGGTCGCCTTCGCCGCCGACGGCACGCTTCTCACCGGCGGCCTCGACGGCACCATCCGCAACTGGCCGGCGGCAGGAGGGGAGGGCACGGTGCTGTTCGCCGGCGCGCCGGAGTGATCGAGATATTCGCAACCACGGATATTCCAGAACGGCTCTGCTTGCGCTACTAATTACTGGTGGTTGCAAGTGGGGCGGGTACTATGAGCAATAACGACGGGTCTCTGGACGCGAATACAACTGTCATCAGTGCGCCTGTGCGGCGCCACGGAAGAATCCTTTTCATAATCCTGGCATTGCTGGCCGCTTATGTGCTGCTTGGACCGTTGAGAAATTACTATGCGCAATGGTCGGCAATAAGGAAAGTACAGGCGGCGCACCTAGCTAAGGATTATGAGGAAGAATTTCGTCAGCTGTCGGTGCTGGCGAGCATGGGCAACCGGGATGCTCAGGGCTATCTCGGCGCAATGTACTGGCGTGGTGAGGGAACCGCACAGAACGACGAGCAGGCGGTCTACTGGTGGCGCAAGTCAGCTGACGGCGGAATTGCGGAGGCTGAAGCGTCGCTTAGCCAAGCTTATTCTCTTGGACGTGGTGTCGCGAAGGACGATCAGCTTGCGGCCAGTTTGGCGAGGAAGGCGGCGGATAAGGGCAATGCAAATGGCGAATACCAGCTCGGCGTCCTTTATTTGCAAGGTCAGGGGGTGGTCAAAAGTGCTGAACAGGCGGTCTATTGGTGGCGCAAAGCGGTCGATGCAGGAAGCGTCGAGGCGGCATACAGCCTCGGTCAGGCTTATTATAGCGGTCTGGGCGTCAAGATAGACGACAAAACAGGAGCGATCTGGACTCGCAGGGCGGCCGACAAAGGGCATTCAGAAGCCGCTTATGTCCTCAGCAGGGCGTACAAGTTCGGCTTAGGCGTAGAGAAAGACAGCCAACTCGCCGCCACATGGGCGCGCAAGGCTGCAGATCAGGGAAACGCGGACGGCCAATGGATGCTCGGCGTCCTCTACCATCTGGGTGAGGGCCTGACACAGAACGACAGCCTTGCATTTCAATGGTGGATGAAGGCCGCTGCCGGTGGCGTCATGCAGGCGCAATACAGTGTCGGCACCGCGTATGCTACTGGAAAGGGCGTTGGCAAGGATGATGCCCAGGCACTCCTCTGGATGAGCAGGGCGGCCAACCGGGGGGACGCCTTAGCACAATCAAGCCTGGGTTCGATGTACTGGCTTGGCATGGGCGTACGGCAGGATGATGTTCAAGCCGTTGCCTGGTGGCGCAAAGCTTCGGAGCAAGGCAACGCCGAAGCACAGTTGTTGCTGGGGAATGCGTACTTGAAGGGCAGGGGCGTTGCTCAAAGCAGCCGGGATGGTGCAGCCTGGTGGCTCAAAGCGGCGGACGCAGGCAACGCAGACGCTCAAGGGCAACTCGGCATTCTGTACCACCAAGGCCTCGGCGTTGCTCGGGACGACCGGTTGGCGGTCAAATGGTGGATCAAGGCCGCGGCCAGCGGCGTTGCGGTGGCACAGTACAGTCTCGCGAACGCGTATCGCACGGGAAATGGCATTGCCAGGGACGACGCCCAGGCATTCTACTGGATGAACAAGGCAGCGGATCAAGGCACTCCTCTGGCGCAATCCGCGCTCGGCGGGATGTATGCCGCTGGCGCGGGTGTTCCGCAGGACCACGCTCAAGCCGCGGTTTGGTGGCGCAAGGGCGCCGAGGCAGGAAATGCCGAAGCCGGCTACAATCTTGGCCGGGCCTATTTGCTCGGCGAAGGTGTCGAGAATAATGACCGGCTGGCCGCCGAATGGACGCAGATGGCAGCCGACGGGGGTAATGCCGATGCCCAATATCAGCTAGGCATTCTGTACCATGAAGGCCGCGGATTTGCTCGGGATGGCGGATTGGCCTTCCAATGGTGGATGAAAGCCGCGGTTAAGGGGCATGCCGTCGCGCAATACAATATCGGCACGATGTATGGATTGGGCCAGGACGTCAAACGGGACGACGGCCAGGCACTCGCTTGGTTGAGCAAGGCTGCTGAGCAGGGCAACGCAGAGGCCGAGGAGGCAGTCGGGAACGCCTATTCCACGGGTACCGGTGTCTCGGAGAGCAAGGCTAATGCAATTGCGTGGTGGCTCAAGGCCGCACGGCAGGGAAAGCTAAATTCGAAGCTCAGCCTGGCTTATGCATATGCAAACGGCGTAGGCGTCGCAAGGGACGACAAGGCCGCCGAGACCTGGTGGCTTGAAGCAGCCCAGGTTGGCAATGTCGATGCCGAGTTCAGCCTTGGTACGCTCTACTTGCGGGGGATTGACGGCAAGCCGAACTACCCGGAAGCAACCAAGTGGTTCCTCAAGGCGGCCGAGCACGGCAACGCCCAGGCCAAGACCTACATCGAGCTCATGAAGGAAAGCGGCCAGTTCGACAGCAAGACGCTGTGAGAGGTGGGTGCCTTGCGGCATGCTGGTGATTGGTGAATGTCTGGGCGACATCAATCTCCCCCTTGCGGGGAGATGCCCGGCAGGGCAGCAGGGGCGTGCGGAGGAACGCGGCCTTCGCGACTACGCCTTCGCCGGACGCGTGATTGCTGACAAGAGGTTCGCCAAGCCATGAATATAGTCGAAGCCTCGATCGCCGACCTGCGCCGCGCGCTGGAAGACGGCACAGTCACAAGCGTCGAGCTCACCGGCGCGTACCTGCGGCGCATCGCCCACTACGACCGCCACGGCATAGCGCTGAACGCCGTGCCCATCCTCAATCCAAAGGTGTTCGAGGAGGCGGCAGCTTCCGACCGCCGACGCCGCGCGGGCAAAACGCTTGGACCGCTGGACGGCATCCCCTACACCGCCAAGGACAGCTACAAGGTGAAAGGCCTGACGGTCGCGGCCGGCTCGCCGGCCTTCGAGCATCTGATCGCCAGCGAGGACGCCTTCACGATTGCCCGGCTGCGCGCCGCGGGCGCGGTGCTCATCGGCCTCACCAACATGCCGCCGATGGCCAATGGCGGCATGCAGCGCGGCGCCTATGGTCGCGCCGAGAGCCCGTACAACAAGGATTATCTCACGGCTGCCTTCGCCTCCGGCTCGTCGAACGGCTCGGGCACGGCGACGGCCGCCAGTTTCGCCGCCTTCGGGCTCGGCGAAGAAACCTGGTCATCCGGCCGCGCGCCCGCCTCCAACAACGCGCTGGTCGCCTACACGCCTTCGCGCGGCGTGATCTCGGTGCGCGGCAACTGGCCGCTGGTGCCGACCATGGATGTGGTGGTGACGCATACGCGCAGCGTGCCGGACATGCTGGAGCTGCTCGACGTCATCGTCGCCGACGACCATGACACGCGCGGCGACTTCTGGCGCGTGCAGCCCTGGGTTTCGATCCCGAGGGCATCAGCGCTGAGGCCGACGAGCTATACCGGGCTTCCCCTGCAAGGCGCGCTTGAGGGCAAGCGGCTCGGCGTGCCGAAAATGTATATCGGCAAGGATCTCGGCGCCGGCCGGCCGATCGAGACGCGCGCCTCGGTGCTGGAGCTCTGGCGGCAGGCCGCGCATGACCTGCAGGCACTCGGGGCCGAGGTGGTCGAGGTCGATTTCCCCGTCGTATCGAACTATGAGCGCGACCGTCCGGGCGCGCGCTCCATGGTTGATCGCGGCCTGGTGCCGGAGGAATTTGCAAACCGCGAGATCTGGGACCTGTCAATCTGGTCGTGGGACGATTTCCTGCGCGCCAATGCTGATCCCGCGATTCCCGATCTCGCTTCGGT